>DATMSC010000467.1:0-7581 GCA_035565595.1 Longimicrobiales bacterium
GTGGTGCGACCTGAGAGCGGTTTTCGGTCTTTGTGGGACCTACTCGCCATGCTCCAGAAAGGAGGTGATCCAGCCGCAGGTTCCCCTACGGCTACCTTGTTACGACTTCGCCCCAGTCATCGAGCTCGCCTTAGGCCGCTCCCTCCCTTGCGGGTTGGGCCACGGACTTCGGGCGCTCCCAACTCCCATGGCGTGACGGGCGGTGTGTACAAGGCCCGGGAACGTATTCACCGCGGCGTGGCTGATCCGCGATTACTAGCGATTCCGGCTTCACGTGGTCGAGTTGCAGACCACGATCCGAACTTAGACAGGGTTTCTGGGATTCGCTCCGCCTCACGGCCTCGCAGCCCTCTGTCCCTGCCATTGTAGCACGTGTGTAGCCCTGGACGTAAGGGCCATGATGACTTGACGTCGTCCCCACCTTCCTCCGGCTTGACGCCGGCAGTCCCCCGAGAGTCCTCAGCTCTACCTGTTAGCAACACGGGGCAAGGGTTGCGCTCGTTGCGGGACTTAACCCAACATCTCACGACACGAGCTGACGACAGCCATGCAGCACCTGTCCTGCCGTCCCGAAGGAGGCCCCTGGTTTCCCAGGGGTTTCAGCAGAATGTCAAGCCCAGGTAAGGTTCTTCGCGTTGCTTCGAATTAAACCACATGCTCCACCGCTTGTGCGGGCCCCCGTCAATTCCTTTGAGTTTCAGCCTTGCGGCCGTACTCCCCAGGCGGGGTGCTTAACGCGTTAGCTACGGCACCGAAAGGGTCGCTCCCCCCAGCACCTAGCACCCATCGTTTACGGCGTGGACTACCAGGGTATCTAATCCTGTTTGCTCCCCACGCTTTCGCGCCTCAGCGTCGGATCCGGCCCAGCCGGTCGCCTTCGCCACGGGTGTTCCTCCCGATATCTACGCATTCCACCGCTACACCGGGAATTCCACCAGCCTCTACCGGTCCCCAGACATGCAGTATCGGCAGCAGCCCCAGGGTTGAGCCCCAGTATTTCACCACCGACTTACACATCCGCCTGCGCGCGCTTTACGCCCAGTAATTCCGAACAACGCTCGCGCCCTCCGTCTTACCGCGGCTGCTGGCACGGAGTTAGCCGGCGCTTCCTCTCCAGGTACCGTCACTCGAAGAGCCCTCTTCGAACTCCCGACTTCGTCCCCGGTGACAGCGGTTTACACCCCGAAGGGCTTCCTCCCGCACGCGGCGTCGCTGGGTCAGCCTTTCGGCCATTGCCCAATATTCCCCACTGCTGCCTCCCGTAGGAGTCTGGACCGTGTCTCAGTTCCAATGTGGGGGGCCGTCCTCTCAGACCCCCTACCCGTCGTCGCCTTGGTAGGCCTTCACCCCACCAACTAGCTGATAGGCCGCGAGCCCCTCCTCGCACGGCAGCTTGTATCAGAGGCCGCCTTTCCCGAAAGACCCATGCGAGTCCCCCGACCATGCGGTATTAGCCCGAGTTTCCCCGGGTTGTCCCCCGCACAAGGATAGGTTGCTCACGTGTTACGCACCCGTCCGCCGCTCGGGTCGCCCCCGAAGGAACGCCCTCGCTCGACTTGCATGTGTTAGGCACGCCGCCAGCGTTCGTCCTGAGCCAGGATCAAACTCTCCATAGAAAAGTCCAATCAGCTCTTTCGAACGTCTACTACACGTTCGGAATCTACTCTTGGTACCCCAAAGTGCGGAGAGAAAGTAGCGCTCTCCGCGGGGCCCACCCAATCACCAGACCCGTATTGTCAGACAGCGTAACCCGCAGGCAATTGCGGGAGAGATCTTCAAGCTAGCTCCCTGTTGCCCCGCCGTCAAGCGGGGTCAGGGGAGTGCGCCGCCTAGGAATCGAACCTAGAACCTTGGGATTAAGAGTCCCCTGCTCTGCCAGTTGAGCTAGCGGCGCCCACGTCAAAAAGCATCCGACCGGCCGCGCTGCCGGTGCGCGCCGGGCTCGCGTGCCTCGCCCGGCGGAGGAGGGGTGAGCGACCGGATTTGAACCGGCGACCTCCAGGGCCACAACCTGGCGCTCTAACCACCTGAGCTACGCCCACCATACGGGTTCCGGTACCGCTGCCGCCTACGCGCCCGATAGGATTCGAACCTATGACCCGCGGCTTAGAAGGCCGCCGCTCTATCCAGCTGAGCTACGGGCGCACGCTCTGGACATGGTTTCCGAGGAGCGACCGCACCGGCGCGGGAGGGCCCGGTCACGACAGCGCCGACGCACCGGAAGCGTCGATGCAGACTTGAAATCTAGCCAATGCCATGCGGGTGTCAACCCTGGGCGGTACCTACTCCCAGGCTGCGCGGAAGCGGGCGACGCGGTCGTATCCGGGCGGCTCCCGGACCCTGGCGATAACCACGTCGCCGGCAATGGCCCTGACCGTAATCTCGCCCGGCCCCTGAACCCTGCCGAGGTAGGCGCCATCGGGTTCAAAGACATCGAATACGGAAACCGGCTCGAGCCACGCACCACCCTCCTGCACAGAGGTCACGTGCAGCCGCACCCAGATGCGCCCGCACCACCGACCAGCTCGGACTCCGAGCTCCGCCGGAACTGAGCAAGCGCGTCCGCTATTGCGGCGCGTTCCATCGCGGCCAGTGGAACGTCATCGCTCTGCCCGTGGATCTGTGCCGCAGCCGCTTCCGCGCCGGAGCCCGGTTGAATGATGTCGATCGGGTACTGGCGAGTGTTTCCGGTCAATAGCGCGCCGAAAGCAGACCAGTCCCACCACGGTGACGGCGTGTATTTCAGCCCGATGTAGACCTCCCCGCCGTTGGGATCGACCACGTGCGTGAAAGTGCCGGACAGAGGCGGAGCGGGGATCGTGTCGACGACCGTCCCACGCCGATCGAGGCGAATCGTGCCGGGAGACTGAGGCTGCACAGTGGACGAGGCATGCGAACCCCGAGGGACCTGATCCCTCGGACCGGTGGTGAATCGGCCGAGTCGATCGGCCCCGACCTCAGGTAGTCCGAGGCGTGCGTCGGAGCCGTGCCTAGCTGGCGCAGGTAGATCGTGCCGGCCGTATCGAAGCGGATCGGTGGCTCGATGAAGAAGTCGGGAACCCAGGTGTCCAGGAACTCGCCGTCCGACGCGAACACGTGGAGCCTGTCCGCCCAGAGATACGCTGTCCGGTCGGCCACGAATAGGAGTCCGTCCGGGTGCACCGCGATGAACAGTGGCCGGCCGAACTCGCCGGGCCCTCGGCCCAACCTCCCGATGTCCCGGACGTGACGGCCATCGGGATCGTACTTCCTCACAGTGCCGGCCTGCCCGTCCAGCACGTAGATAGACCCCTCCGGGCACAACGCGACATCGGATACCTGGCCGAAGATGTACTCTCCCGGACCGTCCAGCACACCTATGCTCAGATCAGGTACCAGCGTGCCAGTCGTAGCCGCACCTGGTGTCGGGGCTTCGGTCGCTTCTGAGGCTGGCGGCGACGCTACCGGGAACACAGTGCCGTCGACGCGGGCAGGCGTGTCATCAGCGTTGTCGCCGCCGCATGCGGTGAACACGAGCCACGCAAAGTGGACGGGTATCGACCCTGCCAGCCCTCGCCACCTGTTCAGGCGCCTTGCGTCGATCGCTTCCAGTCGCTCGCATGGGGCATCGCCTCCCGGATTGCACAGCGTGTCCCACCGGATCGATCCGTGGACTCCAATCCGTACAAAAGCACGCGCTGGACGACCACGACGCGTCACCGTCCAGGAATCACACCGAAAGATGGCGATCCAACGCGTCCGACTACCCCGGGTGTCGGTCGACATACGTGACGTCTGGGCAGTCCGACACTTTTGGATGACGGATATGCGCGGAGAAACCGGACGAAAGTCGCGCCGTTGGGCTGGCGAGTCCCGCGCGTCGCGTGACCGCGTTGGCGCCTCGGGCTCGTCGTGCGGGGGGTGGTGGACAGGTGTTTTCGCCCGCACCCAATACGGGGCAGCCCCGGCTCGCCCGACAGTCACGGAGTCCCACGCGGTGTGCGGGACCGCGAACGGCGGTGACGCCATCCCGCACCGACTCGAAATCCTGTTATCGATATCGATGAGGCCGTCCCCTCACGTCGAGCCGCCAGGCGACCCGACATGTGCCCGTGTGCCCGACGAATCAGGGAGTCGCTCCGCCGTCGTCGGCACCATCGACTCGAGCCAGCGCGGGGTCCGGTTCAGGAGCCGGCAAGGGGTGGTGGGCGACCGGCTCCGTCGCCCCCACCCCTTGCGGAAAAACCAGTGACGCCACCACCGCCAGGGTCAGCAACCCGCCGACGACTGCCAGGGAGATCTGGACCGGCACGTGGATGTCGAAGTAGGTGATCAGCATTTTCGCGCCGACAAAGACGAGGACGGCGGCGAGTCCGAGTTTGAGGTAGTGGAATTTGTGGATCACTCCGGCGAGGAGGAAATAGAGAGACCGGAGGCCGAGGATCGCAAAGACGTTGGACGTGAAGACTATGTACGGGTCCGTCGTAATGGTGAATATCGCCGGGATCGAGTCGACGGCAAAGATCAGGTCGGTGGTCTCGACCAGGATCAGCACCACGAACAGCGGAGTCGCTATACGACGTACTCGTCCGCCGACGCCCCGCCGAATGAAGAACGACTTCCCATGGTATCGGTTGGTGACCGGGACCAGACGTCGGACGAGGCGCAGTACCGGATTGCGCGCGGGCTGGATCTCTGACTCCATCTTCCAGGCCATGCGGATCCCGGTGAATACGAGGAATGCGCCAAAGACGTAGATGATCCAATGGTACTGCTCGATGAGCGCGGCGCCGGCCGCGATCATCGCTCCACGCATGACGAGCGCGCCAATGATCCCGAAAAAGAGCACCCGGTGCTGGTAACGGGGCGGCACGTTGAAGTAGGAGAAGATCAGGACGAATACGAAGATGTTGTCGACCGAGAGTGCCTTCTCGATGAGGTACCCGGTGAGGAACTGGAGCCCGGCCTCATGTCCCATGAAGCGGTAGACACCGAAGTTGAAGGCGAGCGCCAGCGCCACCCAGAGCATGCTCCAGGCGCCGGCCTCCCGGACGGACACCTCGTGCGCTTCGCGGTGGAACACGCCGAGGTCGAGCGCGAGCATGGCCAGGACGAAGGCGATGAAGCCGAGCCAGAGCCAGATCTGATCCACGTGTCGTCCTTTCTCTTCGGTTCCGCGCAACGTCACGCGGTATTACCGGCCCGAAGGTGGACTGACGAGCACCCGGTCCACCCGATGCCCGTCCATGTCAACCACTTCGAAATCCAGGCCGAAAGTCGTGAAGCGATCGCCGGTCCTGGGAATTCGGCCCAGGTGGGTCATGACCAGACCACCGATCGTGTGATAGTCGTGCCGGGCCTCGGATCTGCGCTCCTCGAGGCCGATGGCTTCCCAGAACTCATCCATGGCGAGCGACCCGTCCACCAGCCACGAGCCATCCTCCCGCCGGACGACCCTCTGTTCGGAATCGCCATCCAGGCTGCCCGCGATCTCTTCCAGAATGTCGTTGAGCGTAACCAGCCCTTCGACGCCGCCGTATTCGTCGACCACGACCGCGATACTGGAGCCGGTTTCCCGGAACACCTCCAGCAGCCGTAGCGCGCCGAGGCTCTCAGGCACGAAGATCGGCTTCCTTAGCGCGGCCCGGAGGTCCAGTTCCCTTCCTTCGAGGAGCGACGCCAGCAGATCCTTGACCCGCACCACCCCGAGTACGCGGTCGACCTCGCCGTCGCACACCAGGTAGTGCGAGAAGCGCGAACGGATGAGGCGGTTCCGGTGCTCGTCTGCGGGGTCCCGGATGTCGAGCCATTCGATCCGGTGGCGCGGCGTCATCAGCGCTGTGACTCGCCTGTCCCCGAGCCAGAACACCCGCTCCACGAGGTCGTGCTCCTCTTCCTCGAACACGCCCGCGGCGGTGCCCACGTCGAGAAGCGCCGATACTTCTGCTTCCGTCACCGGCGGCTCGACCGACTTTCGCACGCCAAGCACCCTGACCATCAGCTCCGTGGAAGCCGTGAGCAACTTCACGAGCGGTGTGGCGACGACGGCGAGCGCCTGCATTGGGCCGGCGATGGCAGCCGCGATCCGCTCGGGATGGTGGAGTGCAACCCTCTTCGGCAGGAGCTCGCCCAGCACCAGTGAGACGTAGGTAATGCCGCCGACCACGAGGGCGAGGGCGATCTCCTCGCGCCAGGGAGCGATTGTCGGGAAGCGCTCGAGATATCCTGCGACGCGACCCGCGACGCGTGCGCCGCCGTATGCGCCGGCGAGAACGCCGACCAGCGTGATCCCGACCTGCACCGTGGAGAGGAATCGCGTGGGGTGTTGGGCGAGGTCCAGCGCCCTCGCCGCGCGGGTGTCTCCCGCCTCCGCCCGTTCCGCGAGCCGCGGCTTCCGCGAGGACACGACCGCGATCTCGGACATGGCGAAGATGCCGTTGATGAGTATGAGCGCCAGGATCAGGAGCAGCTCGAAAACGAGACCGGTCGCAGCCATGTCATCCCTGGCCAGGTCGGGTGCGCTGACTGGAAGGCAGCATCATGGGATGCGTGTCCCGTTCCTGTGGCATGGTCCGCAAATGCAACGAGGGCGAGCCCTCGCGCGCCCGGATCCATCGGGATCCGGTCCTTCGCGAAGGTCTCGCCCGATCGCAAACGACCTGCCGGACCGTGCGCCTTTCGGCGCAGTCCTGACGACCCGGCATCGCGGGCATTTCATCCCGCGCGGCTACTCCCCTTCCACAACCCGCAATCTAACGCCGGATCGCCGGCATCTCAAGCCAAACGCCGGGAACCGGGGCTGGGAGGGACGAGGATGCTGAAAGTGGTGCTGCTGTATTGTAGTTACCGAATCGGGGCGCCCGGATTCGAACCGGGGGCCTCCTGCTCCCAAAGCAGGCGCGCTACCAGGCTGCGCCACGCCCCGCCACACCAGTTTACCGCGGATCGCCGCGATGAGATCCGCCGGAGCGGCCTCATGGGCGCCAGTCCGGCCACTCGGCGGCGGGAGTATATCCGTCGCCGGCCGGTCGGTCAACGCGTCGGGGCGTGTACGTATGAGTTGGATCGGACCCGTGATCGAGTGCCCTCGGGGTGGCTCCGGCCCCCGTGCAATACCGGCGGCCGTGCGGGGGCGGTCAGCGTGGCCGCGAAATAAACGCTGGCCCCGTCGACCCCGAACGGGGCCCACAGGACGCCGGGCACGCCCGCACGCCGCAGGTCAGGGGTTGGCGATTCTGGTGAGATGCGGGATGAGCGCGCGAAACGCCCGACCCCGGTGGCTGCGAGAGTTCTTCTGCCCCGCCGATACCTGCGCCATGGTGAGGCCGAGGTCCGGAAGGAAGAAGATGGGATCGTATCCGAACCCGCCGTGCCCGACCGGCACCTCTGCGATCCGGCCCTCACACGTTCCCACCGCGGTCACGACCGGCCCGTTGGGGAGGGCCAGCGCCGCGGCGCAAACGTACCGGGCGGTTCGCTGGGCCGGAGGCACACCGTGCAGCTCCTCGAGGAGCTTTTCGTTGTTGGCCTGGTCGAGGGCGAGTCCGGACAGATCCAATCGGCCGGAGAAGCGCTTGGTCCGGACTCCGGGCCGGCCGTCGA
>DATMSC010000468.1:0-8276 GCA_035565595.1 Longimicrobiales bacterium
GATCACCTACAGCAAATTCAGGGGCGGGCTTCTCGACGCCCTCAACATCCAGGACCTCCTGGACCGTCTCGCCGATTTCCTCCTCCGCACGGGCTTCGGCGGCGCACCGCACGAACAGCCATGGTGGGCGTGGGACGGCGAGGAGGAGGTCGACCGCTCCCTCGAGTCGCTCAAGGAAGCGCTGCTCCGCGCGCTCATCGAAAGTGGGCAGCTCACGCCGGAGATGCTACGGGAGCTCCGCGGCGAGGGGCCGGGCAATCCGGAAGTCCGGGCACAGATCGCCGAGCTGCTCGACGACCTCGTGCAGCGCCTGATCGACGACGGCTATGTCACCTTCGCGAAGGCCGAGACGCCGGCATCCGGCGCGCCCGGCTCGATCGTGGACGAGGAGTCCGCGGCGAGGGAGCTGGAGTTCCAGCTCACGCAGAAGGGGCTCGACTTCCTGGGATACCGCACACTGCGGCACCTCCTCTCGGCGCAGGGCAAGTCCAGCTTCGGCAGCCACGACACGCCGCATCTCGCAACGGGCGTGGAAGCCGACGCCGCGTCGAGGCCCTATGCCTTCGGCGATTCTCTGAACCTGGACATCCCGGCCACACTGTCGCGCGCGCTACGGAGACAGGGCGCGTCGGTGCCGATCGAGCTGGACTACGACGACCTGATGGTCCACCAGGCCGAATACCGCAGCTCCTGCGCGACGGTCCTGCTCCTCGACATCTCGCACTCGATGATCCTGTACGGCGAGGATCGTTTCACGCCGGCGAAGAAGGTCGCGCTCGCGCTGTCGCACCTGATCCGGACGCAGTACCCCGGCGATACGCTGCGCGTCGTCACCTTCGGCGACCGGGCCAGCGAGATTCCGCTGGGAGAACTGGCCCGGGTCAAGGTCGGGCCGTTCCACACCAACACGGCGGAAGGGCTGAAAGTCGCGCGGCGACTGCTCCTCGCGCAGAAGAAGGACATGCGTCAGATCGTCATGATCACCGATGGCAAGCCATCGGCGATCACGCTACCGAACGGCGAGGTCTACAAGAACCCGGTCGGGCTGGACCCGCGTGTGCTGCGGCAGACGTTCCGCGAAGTGACAGCGTGCCGGAAGGCCGGGATCGTCATCAACACTTTCATGCTCGCGCGCGACGAGGCGCTCCTCCAGTTCGTCGCGCGAGTCTGCGAGCTCGCACGCGGCCGCGCCTATTTCACCACGACCATGACGCTGGGGCAATACGTCATGCGCGATTTTCTCCGGCGGCGGACCAGGCGGCCGCGGTAATTCCTAACGGCATAAGGCTGGGGCCAGGGCTAAGGCTAATGCCGGGCGCTGTACGGACGCTGTCGATGGCCGCGTCCCGGGAATGTCAGCTTCGATTTGGTTTGCCGCGGACGTGCATTTCGCGAGAAAGATAGCCATTCGTTGGCAGCAGGATTGACGCCGGGCACGCTGCCCGACCGCGAACCATTAGCCCTTGCGCTAGCCCCGGCCCTGGCCCTTTGCCGTCACAGACTCGGGGAACTGAATTGAGCGGCACACTGTCAGGCAGGATCGCCGTAATCACGGGAGCGTCGTCCGGCATCGGCAGGGCGACGGCGGTGGCGCTGGCCCGGCGGGGCGCGAGGGTCGCGCTCGTCGCGCGCTCGGAGACGGGGCTACGGGAGACGGCTGAACTGGTCGCGCGCGCGGCCAGGGACGACGCCGCCAGCCACGCGCTCGTCGTACCGGCGGATGTGACCGATCCCGCCGCGGTCCAGGAGGTCGCCGCGCGGGTCGCGACCGAGCTGGGCCCGGTCGACATCCTGGTGAACAACGCCGGTATCGCGCATTTCGGGCCGTTCTCCGAAATGCCCGAGGACGAGGTCCGCCGGGTCGTGGAGGTGAACGTGATGGGCGCGTTGCATTGCACGCACACCTTTCTTCCCGGGATGCTGGCCCGGCGGTCGGGGACCATCGCGTTCGTATCCTCCGGACTCGGCGCCATCGCATTTCCCGGAGCGAGCGTCTACTGCGCGAGCAAGTTCGCGCTGAACGGCTTCGCCGACTCGCTCCGCGCCGAAGTCGAACCGCTGGGCGTCCGGGTGCTCCTCGTGATGCCGGGCGTGACCAAGACGGGCCTCTCCGACGATCTGCCTCCCGCCACGCTCGCGCGCTACCTCTTCCAGCCGGTCAAGACGGCCGGGGTCGTGGGCGAGAAGATCGCCCGCGCCATCGATCGCGGCCGCCGCCGGGAGATGATCCGGGTGTTCAATGACATCGGCCTGCGCTTCGCGGCGGCGTTCCCCGGCTTCCGCAGTACGTACCTGAGCCTGGTCGGCCGGCGGGTACGGAAGGAGCACGGCTGGCGCGAGCCGGAGCGTCGCAGCGGCTGATCGCACGTTTCGTCGGGACAGATGCCGATCGAAATCGTACAGAGAGGCAGCGCGGTCCGCCTGCGCGTGCGCGTGCAGCCCCGCGCTTCCCGCACGGAGATCGCCGGTGAGCACGATGGCGCGCTGCGCGTGCGCCTGACCTCACCGCCCGTAGAGGGCGCGGCCAACCGCCAGCTCGTGGAGCTGCTCGCCGACACGTTCCGCATCCCGAAATCGGCGGTACGGGTGGTCAGCGGCGAGTCCGGGCGGAGCAAGCTCGTCGAGCTGGAGGGCGTCTCACGCGACGACGTCGCGCGCGTTCTCGGCGTGTGACACCCGCCCGGAGTCGCGATTCCGGGCCACACCAGCAACGTCCTTGCGGCGATTCCTTCGAGACTTGCGGTCGCCGCTGACGCGGGCTGGCTTGCCAGCACGAGCGAGTGATCGTATCTATCGACCTACACCAGAAAATCGCCAGATACGCAGTACCACCGGAGGAGATCGCCAATGCGGACCGGACTCCATCATCCGGCGCGCCCGACGCGCGCGAAGCGTTCCGTTTCCGACCTCGTCCGCCTGTTGCCGCTGACCCTCGCGCTTGCCTGGGCCATCGCGGCATCGCCGGTCGCCGCCCTCGGCCAGGCGGTCCCCCTCGATGTGATGACCTTCAACATCCGCTATGGCAACGCGAACGACGGCGAAAACTCGTGGCAGTTCCGGCGGGCGTTCCTCGCCGAGGTGATCGAATCGCACGCACCGCACGTCCTCGGGGTGCAGGAGGCGCTTCGGTCACAGCTCGATGACATCCACCGCGCGGTCGGCGGCTATGCGGAAGTGGGTGTCGGGCGCGACGACGGCCAGGAAGCGGGCGAGTACTCCGCCATCCTCTATGACTCGACTCGCCTCGAGCTCCTGGATCAGGGCACCTTCTGGCTCTCGGCGACTCCCGAGGTCCCCGGCTCGAAGACCTGGGGGAACAATATCACACGCATCGTGAGCTGGGCGCACTTCAATGACCGCGAGAGCGGCCGCACCTTCTACATGTTCAACACGCACTTCGACCACCAGTCGCAGCCGAGCCGGGACAGCAGCGCCGTCCTCCTGCTGCGCCGCCTGTCGGAGCGCGACCCGGCGGACCCGGTGATCGTGACCGGCGATTTCAACGCCGGCGAGTCGAACTCCGCGTTCCGCAGGCTCCTCTCCGGCGACGCCGAGGTGCCGGGCGCCCCGCAGTTG
This sequence comes from Longimicrobiales bacterium, assembly GCA_035565595.1. GTDB lineage: Bacteria > Gemmatimonadota > Gemmatimonadetes > Longimicrobiales > RSA9 > DATMSC01. Next base: position 3,577 of record DATMSC010000468.1, read on the forward strand.
CGCGACACGTTCCGCGTCATCCATCCGGAGGAAACGGTCGTGGGCACCTTCAATGGGTGGTCGGGGAACACGAACGGCGACAAGATCGACGCCATCCTGGTGTCGGACGGGTGGGAGGTGCTGGACGCGACGATCGACAGGGTCTCCCGCGACGGGCGCTACCCATCCGACCATTATCCGGTCACGGCGCGTATCGTCCTGACCGGCGGCGGGCCGCAGTAGCCGTGGAGGCGGCCGGGGCACCCGGTTGGTGCCCCGGTCAGATCTCCCGCCGCGCGAACGACAGCGCCGCCAGCGTGAGCATCACGATGCCGTATCCGGCCACGTGCAGGAACGCGTCCCAGGGTATCGGCTCAATCCCGGCGAACGCTTCCTCGAGCCGGAGCAGTGCGGCCTGCGGCGGCAGGACGAAGGAGATCACGTCCCGCATCCCGGGCGGGACGACCAGTACGCCGGCCACATCGAGTGCGTTCCAGACGATGGCGAAGATCGCGAGGAAGACCGTAAGCCAGACGTCGACGCCGGTCCACACCGAAAAGAGCGCCATCAGCCCGCCATAGGCCAGCACGTACGCCAGGATCAGGACGAGCGTGGCCGGCCCCGCCCACGTCCCGAGCAGGAGCAGGTCGAACACCGGCATGAGCACGGCGCTGAGCAGGAACGCCGCACCGGCGAGCGCGGCGAAACGGATGGCGTATACGCCGAGCAGGGATGTCGGTCTGACGGCGTAGAGGCGCGCGTAGCTGGCGGAGCGGTCGTGGCTGAACAACCCCGCCAGGAGCACCACCGTCGCGATCAGCGGATACCGTCCTAGCACCCACCCCATGAGCAGCATGGCGGAGGCGAGCGGATAGCCACCCACGACGAACACCGTGTCGAGGTCGACGTGGCCGTGTTCGTCCCTGAGGAGCAGCCGAGCGGCAATGGCTGCGGCCAGGAACAGCCCGCCGAACGCGACGAGCGCGAAGAGCCGGCGTCGTCGCGCGGCGACGGTGAGTCCAACGAGTCCCAGCGCGTTCACGAGCGCCCCCCGCCCTCGGCCAGCACCCGCTGCACTCTCGCCTCGAGCGCCTCGACTTCCGGCCTGATCGACTCGAGTATGCCGCCCGCCGCGAGCAGCGCGGCGAGGCGAGCGCTCAGCTCAGTCGCGTCGCCCGCCTCCACGCGGTAGGCTGCAACACCTTCCTCGTCCAGGTGGACGGCGGTCGGGAAGATCTCCGTGATCGCCGCCACCGGCGAGGCCAGCTCGAGCCGGTACGTCCGGGAAGCTGGTGGTTCCGCGTTTTCACCGCGCAGCTCCAGGATGTCGACCACGGTACCGCCTTCCAGCAGCACGACGCGGTCGGCCAGCCGCTCGACCTCCGCGAGATCGTGGCTGGCGAGCAGTACCGTGCGCCCGTTGTCCCGCAGCTCCTCGACGATGGCGCGGAAACGGATGCGCCAGAGCGGGTCGAGCCCGTTGGTCGGCTCGTCCAGCACGACCAGCTCACGCATGCCGATGAGCGCCTGCGCGATGCCGACGCGCTGGAGCAAACCCCTGGAGAGCGTGGACAGCGGCTTGGCGGCGTGGTCGTCCAGACCCAGGCGCGCGAGCGCCGCGTCCGCGCGGACAGAGACTTCCCGGCCACGCAACCCTTCGAGCCTGCATAGCGCCCGGAGCGTCGCGCGCACCGTCCATTCGCCCGGGAGCTGGAACCGTTCGGGGAGGAAGGCCGCGCCGTGCCGGCGCATGTACCGCCGCGGCGAGTCGCCCCGGATCCTGACCTCGCCCTCGGTCGGGAAGACGAAGCCCAGGAGCACGCCGAAGAGCGTGCTCTTTCCGGCACCGTTCGGCCCGACGACGGCGGAGACCCGGCCCTCCGGGATCACGAGATCGACATCGCGCAGCGCTTCGACCACGCGTGGCGGCCGGCCGGGTGCCGGCCCGACCGCGTAGCGCTTCGTGACACCCCTGAGCTCGATCAACTCGCCATCCTCACCCGGCCCGGCCGGCGTTGCATCCGTCCCAGTTTGCCATGGTCCTGCCCCTCATGGGAAGCGATCCTCGCCGTGCATTCGATGTTGGTTTGACCGAGACACGGAGCGCTCTTGCCGGAACCTTCCTCGCGGGTGCTGGGCCAGCTCCTGCTGGCGGCCGGCGCCGTGGACGATTCACTGCTCGCGGAGGCGCTGGCCGAACAGCGTCGTACGCGTGAACGGCTGGGCGAGGTCCTGGTGCGCCGGGGCACGCCACCGGAGCGGGTCGCGCGGGCGCTCGCCGAGCAGCTCCGCCTCCCGTATCTCGAGCCGCCGATCCGGCCCTCGCCGGACGCGGTCAAACTCGTGGATCGATCGCTCGCGTTCCGTGCGCGAATCGTGCCCGTTACGCTGGTCGAGCGGGCTCTGCGCGTCGCCATGGTCGACCCGCTGGACGCCGCTGCCGTTGCCGATCTCCAGTTCCAGACGGGGCGGCGGATCGAGCCGGCCGTCACGACGTCCGCGGCGGTGGACCAGGCTCTCGAGGCGGCCTACGGCGCAGGCGCGATCGCCGCAGTGCTGGACCGCATCGCGAAGCCGGAGGGGGCGGGCGCGTCATCCGCAGCGGCCACTGTCGACGAAGTCGACAGACTGCGCCGTGCGTCGGAGGCGCCGCCGATCGTCGCGCTCGTGGATCTCATCCTCGGCCGCGCCGTACCGCTCCGCGCCAGCGACATCCACATCGAGCCGAGATCGGACCGCCTGCTCGTGCGGGCGCGGGTGGACGGGGTGCTCCGGGAGCTGCTCGAGCTGCCAAATCACGCAGGGGCCGCGGTCGCCAGCCGCATCAAGATCATGGCGGGGCTGGACATAGCCGTCAAGCGACGGCCGCAGGATGGGCGGGGCGCCATCACGGTGAGCGGCAAGGAGATCGGGCTGCGGGTCTCCACACTCCCCACCGAATCGGGCGAAAAGGTGGTGCTCCGGCTCCTGGAATCCGCCAACGCCGGCCGTCGGCTCGCCGACATCGGGCTCGGCCCTGCACTGCTCTCCAGGTTCCAGTCGCTCCTCGGTCGCGGCCACGGCGTGATCCTGACCACCGGCCCGACCGGTAGCGGGAAGACGACGACGCTGTACGCGGCCCTCGCCGCCATCGACCGCGACCGTCGCAACGTCATCACGCTCGAAGACCCGATCGAGTACCGGCTCGCGGGGATCAGCCAGGTACAGGTGCATCGCCGCGCGGGGCTGACGTTCGCGGCGGCGCTGCGTGCGGTGCTGCGGCAGGACCCTGACGTCATCATGGTCGGCGAGATGCGTGACCGTGAGACCGTGGAGACCGGACTCGCCGCGGCGCTGACCGGACACCTCGTGCTATCGACGCTCCATACCAATGACGCAGCGGGCGCCGTCGCACGCCTCGCCGAGATGCGCGCGCCCAGGTACCTGATCGCAGGCGGGCTGATCGGCGTCCTCGCGCAGAGACTCGTGCGCCGGCTCTGCGAACGCTGCCGCGAACGGCGAGCGGCGGATGTCGCGACACTGCGCGCGCTCGGCCTCCCCGATCGCCCGGTGCCGCTTTGGGAGGCGACGGGGTGCGACCACTGCGATGGCACCGGCTACCACGGCAGGATCGGGATCTACGAGCTGCTCACCGTGACCGCCCGCGTCCGCAACGGGATCCTGAATCGCGCGCCCGTCGACGCATTGCGGGATACCGCCCGCGCCTCCGGGATGGAGTCGCTGGCGCTCGACGCGTGGCGCAAGGTCCAGCAGGGGCTCACCACACTCGACGAAGTGGCGCCATTCCTCGCCCTGATCGCCGACGAGACGCCGATCTGCCCCGGTTGCGGTGTCGGCGTGCGATCCGGGTTCCTGGTGTGCCCGGGGTGCGGCTTTCGGCTCCGCCGCCGGTGCGCGTGTGGCGCCACGCTCGAAGAGGGGTGGCGACACTGCCCGGCGTGCGGCGACGTCCCACCTCCCGACCGGACCGGACTGTCCACGAACGGACTCGCCGCCCCGGGCTACGATGCCCGCCTCGTCGACGGCGACTTCGAATAGCTCTGCCGACCTGCCCCGCAGAGCCCGATCCAGCGGACCCGGACTTGCATCGCGCTCCGGCCGGGCCGCAGCCCGGCGGAGTTGGGCTCTGCTGCAACCTGTTTCGTCGGCGATCCCTCGCGCGTCATTCGGATGAGAGTGCGGACCCTGCCCGGGGGCGGTGTCCCGAGGCGGCCGAGCTCCACCCGATCGTGGGCGATGAGGAACCAGGGACCCGAGTCATGCGAAGCGTCTTCGACACGACGTGCGCGGTTGCCGTGCTCGCCTGGATCGCATGCACGGCCGGGGACGCGCCCGTCATCGCCGGAGGCACCGAGGCTTTCGAGCCGGTCCACACCGTGATCATCGAGGAGATCGACCTGCCGGGGCCGCCGATCGCTCCGGCGGAGCCGGAGGCATACGCGTCGTGCGGCGTCCCGGCCAGGATCTGCCGTACGCTCGCTGAGCGAGAGCAATACCTCGCCAGACTCCTCGCGCACTCGTGGTCGTCGCGGCCGGGGTACGCATGCGGGCTCATCGACCCCGAAACCGGCCGCTGGTTCGGCTTCGAATGTGGCGTGATCGTCGTTGGGATCCACGGCGAAGACTCGGGCCACCTCGACGAGCTGGCCGAGCGCGTTGCCGGCACCGTCGCCCGCCGTCCGCGTGAACCCTACGACTACGCCGTCATCCAGGTCCCGGCC
>DATMSC010000469.1:0-1666 GCA_035565595.1 Longimicrobiales bacterium
GGTGTGGAACAAGCGCGGGCGCCGGGTCTGAGACCCGGCGCCCGCTCGATTCAGCCGCCGCCGACCCGGCGAGCCGTCAGTGGTTCGTGTGGTTTCTCATGTCCGCGAGCGGTGTGACGCCGTCGTCGACGATCACCACGGCGATCATCCCAGCTGCCGTTTCGTTGCCGTCCGCGTCGCGCGGCCCGGGCGCGTGCGAGAGGACGTGGCAGTGCCAGATCCACACGCCGGGGAACTGCGGGTGCAGGATGATGTCGTACGTCTCGCCGGGGCTGATCGTGAGCGTGTTCATCTTCTGCGGCTCCGGCAGCGGGAACCCGTCCTTTGCGACGACATCGAAGTACCCGCCGTGCAGGTGCATCGGGTGCACCATCGCGCCGAGATTGCCCATCCGCACGCGCACGCGCTCGCCCATCGACATCTCGATCGGTGGCACCTCCGGGAAGCCCTTGCCGTTCAGGATGTAGCCCAGCGTCCCGTCGCCGAGGAGCATGATCTCCTCACGATCCGCGCGCATGACCTCCGGCGTCGTCCGTTCCTCGATCACGAACATGCCATAGAGCCCGGCCGATTCCTGGCTCATCGCGTTGAAGTGCGAGTGGTAGAGCCGCGTCCCCGCGGGATTGGCGACGAACTCGTACGTGAACGACTCGCCCGGCTGGATCGGGTCCATCGAGATCCCCGGCACACCGTCCATGTTGTTCGGGACGTAGAGCCCGTGCCAGTGCGTGGTGTGCGGCTCGTCCATCGCGTTCTCGACCACGATCCGGACGCGATCACCCTCCTGCACGCGTATCGTCGGGCCCGGAATCATGCGGTTGTACGCCATGGCGTTCACCAGCTTGCCGGGCTCCGGCTCCCACTGGATCTTCTCCGCCTTGAGGTGGAAGACCTTGACGTCACCGTCCATGGTGTACTCGGCGAGCTGGTTCCCGTTGACGCCGGTCACCACCGGCCGTTCCACCCGGGGCGCGGTCGACGCGACCGCCTCGATGTCGCCGCCAGCCACGGTCAACGTGCCGGTCATCCCCATCGCCATGTGGGGCGTGCAAACGAAGTCGTACGTCCCGTCCAGGAACCGCTCGTCGATCTCGATCTCGTAGACTTCGCCGGCCGACATCAGGTAGGGCCCCATCCACGCCTCGCCCAGCTCCGCACCGGCGGGCGCGCTCTCCTCGCGGAACTGCACGTTGTGCGGCATCGTACCACCCTGGGTGAAGCGGACGATGTCGCCGCGACGGACCTCTATGTTCGATGGCTCGAATCGCGTGACGTTCCCGTCATCGAGCATGCGGACTTCGATCACCCGCGACGCACCTTCGCTGGCGCCAAGCTGCGCGCAGCTGGCGACGACGACGGCGACCAACATGAACCCGACGAATCCCTTGCCCACCCGCCAGACTACCGACATGTCACGTCACTCCCTCGAATGGATCGTTCGACTACCCGGGGATAACGTGGCCCGAATGGCTGGACGGGACTATCGGGGATTCACGGGCTCCCATGTAGGAGAAAGCCCTACGCGAGTTTTCGGTGTTCAGTGATCAGTGTTCAGGCGATCGTCGGTGTCGTCTGGTCGAGATGCGTGACCGGATGCGGATGGACCACATGACGGGCCAGAGAACTGGCGGGCTTCCCGGCAGAGGTGCGGAACCTTGCCGGCGTG
>DATMSC010000470.1:0-5225 GCA_035565595.1 Longimicrobiales bacterium
GTGATTGAGCTCGTCGGAATAGATGATGTCGCCAGCCCCGGCGAGCGCCGGGATCGCGCCCGTGTTCGCAGCATATCCGCTGTTGAAGAGCAACGCCGCCGGTTCGCCGGTGAAGCGGGCCATCGCCTCTTCGAGCTGGAGGTGCAGGGGGTGGGAACCGGTGATGAGCCGCGACGCGCCCGAGCCGGTCCCGTTTTCCACCATCGCGCGGGCAGCTGCGTCGGCCAGGCGTGGATCGGTGGCGAGCCCGAGGTAGTCGTTCGACGCGAAGTCGATGAGCATGCGGTCACCGATCTGGACCAGTCGACCGGGCAGGCGGGCCATCGGTTCGCCGGTGCGGCGCAGCCCCAGCCGTTCGAGCTCGTCGAGCCGCTCGGCGAGCCGGGCTTCCAGCGGTACTCCAGCAGAATCCACCGGGTCACACCCTCCCGAGTCGAATCGCTTGGAAGGGAACGGGACGTGTGCTGTGCGGAGTGGGCATCGATACCACGTCAGCGTGCGCCAGGGGGTGAGAGGGAGCTGGGGCGGTGCCAGCCGCAGCCGCCCGCGTCCGTCGCCATCGAACGCTCGCCGCCCGCGCTGTTCCTGCGCGGTCGGCGTGCACAGGAGAGTGGTGCAGCGGCGCGGCCGGGTCAACCGTCACGCCGCTGCGAGCGAGGTGGTCACTCCCGTCCGATCCGGACGCCGAGGAAAAACTGCCGCCCGGGCGCCGGGAAGCCGAACGCCTCTTCGTATTCGGTGCCGAACGCGTTGTTGAGCCGTAGCGTTGCGATAACGGGCGGCATGGCACCAGCGCCGCCCATTACGGGAACATTCACTGCCGCGTCCACCCGTGTGTACGGGTCGAGCGTCACGCGGTCCGCGATGAAGTTCTCGAACTTCAGGTCGTCGCGCTCACCGACGTATTGGAGCGTGACCGTTCCGGTGGCGCCGCCGGCCAGACGGTACGCCAGCGCGACGGAAGCCTTGTGCTCCGGCCGACGGAGCAGGCGAGTCCCCGCACCGGAGGTGGACGGATCTGCATGGCCGGGTTCGGTGACGCGCGTCTCCAGCCAGGTGTAGTCGGCGTCGATGGAGACTCCGGCCCCCGCGTCCGCGCGCAGCTCGAACTCCAGGCCATTGGCCCGGGCGCCGGCGACGTTGGAGTAGTTCGGGTCGCCGGGGTTCGCGCTGGAGTGGTACTGGATCAGGTCCCTGAACCGCTGGTCGAACCAGGCGCCGGACAGTTCGACGCGGCCGTCGCCCAAGCGCTGCTCCACGCCGATCTCCCAACCGAGGGAACGTTCCGGATCGAGGTCCGGATTCCCCACGGAGAACCCCTGCGAGAAGTTTTCGATGAAGGTCGGTTCCTTGAAGCTCGTGCCGACCGAGCCCCGCAGCCTCGTGCTGGACGCGACCCTCGCCGCGAGACCGGCGCGGTAGGTGACGAAGGTGCCAAAAGCCTCGTTGTCCTCGAGGCGCACACCGCCCTGGAAGTCCAGCCGCGCCGCGGGGCGGCTCAGGACCTGGGCAAAGTAGGCACGGTTGGTTCGTCGGGCGTCGAGCGTGTCGCCGAACGTGCCGAAGCTGCTCTCAGAGAGCCCCGTCGCTTCCTCCCGCTGCCGTTCGATGGACGCGCCGAGAGTCACTGTCGACGATCCCGCGAGTTGGTAATTGGCGAGGAGCTCCGCCGCCTGCCGGGCGACGTCGCGGACACTCAGCCAGCGGTCGTCGGCGTCGGAGAATGCGGCTGGCCTGTCGTCGATTTCGCTGTGCAGCCCGTAGTGTGCGATCCCGAGGCGAACTTCGAGCCGGTCACCGATTCGACGTCCGGCCTCGACCCCGACCGCCAGCCGCTCCCGGTTCTGCGAGCCGGCCCGCACGAGCTGACCGGTGCCGTCGGTCGGGAAGCGATAGGTGCCATCGTTCCAGAGGAGTGAGAGGCGGACATCCGTGCGGGCGTCCGGCGAGATGCCCAGCGCACCGTTCGCGGCGTTGTTCCGGAACGAGTTGTCGAGATCGTGCACGCCATCTGTGGTCAGCGTGCCGTCTGTCGCCTCGTGGGACGCGGTGAGCGACCAGGTGGCGCTACCGATCGAGCCGCGCCCGCCGGCGCTCGCGCTGATGGTGCCGTGACTGCCGGCGCCTGCCGACGCGTGCACACGGGTTGCACCGCCGCCTCGCCTGGTGAAGATCTGGATCACGCCGGTCACCGCGTCCGAGCCGTAGAGCACAGAGGTTCCGCCCCGGACGACCTCGACGCGTTCTACCCCCTCCGTGGTGAGGCCGGCCAGGTCAATGGCGCCACCGGGTTCATTGACCGGGACACCATCAATGAGCACCCGCACGTATCCGCTGTTGCCGCCGCGCAGGAACATCGACGTCACGGCACCGACGGGGCCCGTGCGCACGAGGGTTGCCCCCGGGATGGCGCGCAGCGCGTCGGCGAGCGACGGGAAACCGAGGTCCCGAAGCTGTTCGCCGGTGACGACGGCGAAACCCGAGGTCACGGCGTCGCGGGAAACGCGGACACGGGTGGCCGTGACCACCAGCTCGGACACCTCGATGATGCTGTCCGGCGCGGGGTCCGGCGTCTGTACCGCGCTCAGCGCGGTGCCGGGGGCCGGGAGGGCGAGCGTGCCCGTGATGCTGGCGACGATGGCAGTGGCAAACATGCTCACCGGCAGCCGCCGGCGGCGAGATGGTGCGTGCGTCAGCACTGGAGTCCGTCCTTGTCAGGGGTGTTCGAGAGGGGCACGACCTGGGGCGCGCCGCGGTCCGGGCCCGGGCCCGGGTGCGGCAGGATCGCCAGAGGCCAGCGATAAACCGATTCGAGGATGTCGCGGCGCAGGACTTCGGCAGGCGATCCAGTAGCCACGGCCCGACCGGCATCCAGCAACAGCAGCCGGTCCGCGAAACGCGCGGCCAGGTTCACGTTGTGGGTGACGACGACCACCGTGACACCGTCGTCCTCGGCGAGGCCGGCGAGCAGCTCGAAGATCCGCATCTCGTGGCCGACGTCGAGCGCCACGGTCGGCTCGTCGAGGACCAGCGCTTCCGGGCGTTGGGCAAGGGCGCGGGCGATCCGGGCCCGCTGGCGCTCGCCGCCAGACAGCGTCGAGACCAGCCGGTCCGCCAGGTGCACCACATCACACCGCACCATCGCGGCGGCGACGGCCTCCAGGTCCTCCGGCCCCGGGTTGCGCCACGGGCCGAGGTGCGGGTACCGCCCCATCTCGACCAGCTCGCGCACGGTCCAGGGGAAGGAGAGATCTTCCGCCTGCGATACGGCGCCGATCCGCCGCGCAAGCTCGCGGCGGTCCCACCGCTCGAGCGGCGTACCCATCACCAGCGCCTGACCGGACGTCGGGCGGAGCGCGCCCAGGAGCAACCGGAGCAGCGTCGACTTCCCCGAGCCGTTGGGGCCGAGGACGGCGAAGATCTCGCCGGGCCCAACATCCAGTGTCACGCCGTCCACTGCGGCCTCGCCAGCGCGCGGGTAGCGGAATGAGAGTGCCCGTGCAGAAAAGACCGGTACCAAAGAAAAATCCCGCTCCTTCCGGCACGGGAAGGACGGGAAGATGGATGGACGGCGCTGGACGCGCTCCACCTCGATCGCCCCCGAACCCTTCCCGCGAAGGGTGTTGCCCTGGTGTCTCCCAGGGGTCGTCTCGGGAACGAACGGGGCGGTCTCCTGGCTCGAGGCAGCTCCGTTCGCCTTCCCAGGACACGCACCGCGCATCCCAGTGGCTGGACGGGGTCCATCGCCGGACCGCCGTTGAACGGGCTGCTCCGGAACCGCCGGCCTCACGGCCATTCGGGTTCCGGGCCTCTCACAGTGGCGGGGCCGCGCCGGTTTCGCACCGGACTTCCAGTGGCCCCGTTCGTTTGTCGTCGAAGGTATGCCTGGCGATCAGCGGCCGCAAGAGCGCGGTTTGACAGGCGAGAGCGGGAGCGACGGCGACCACCGGCGGCGGGCCGTGAACGCTCTACGCCCGGCGCCTGACCAGCAGGAGCACGAAGATGGGCACGCCGACCAGGGCGGTGATGACGCCCACCGGGAGCTCGGCCGGCGCCGCCAGAGTCCGCGCGGCGGTATCCGCAAGGAGCAGGAACGCCCCCCCGGCAAGGACGGAAGCGGGGAGGAGCAGCCGGTGGTCGGCGCCCCAGACCAGCCGGATCGCGTGGGGCACCACGAGTCCCACGAAACCGATGGCGCCCGCTACCGCGACGCTCGCGGCCACGATCAGCGATGCGACGAGATACGACGCCAGCTTCACCCGCTCGACCCGCGTCCCCAGGTACAACGCAGTCTCCTCACCCACGGCCATCAGGTTGAGTGGCCGCGCGAGGCCCAGCAGGAGCGCGGCGATGGGGACCATGTAGACCGCGAGCAGCGCGACGGTCGGCCAGCGTGCGTCCGAGAGGCTTCCCATCATCCAGAACATCGCCGAGCGGAACGTCTCGGCGTCGGTCATCGTCAGGAGCAGGAGGATGACCGCGTTGAAGAACGCGCCCACCACCACGCCGGCGAGGAGGAGGACGCGGGTGTCGAACGCCCGGTCCACACCCGCGGCGATGCGGAGGACGAGAAGGACTGCGCCCGTCGCACCGGCGAACGCGGCGAGCGGCACCGTCCACGCCGCAGCGGCCGCACCTGCGACGACGATCGCGCAGACCGCGCCAAGCGCCGCGCCGCCGGAGACGCCCAGGATGTAGGGCTCCGCCAGCGGGTTCCTGAGCAGCGCCTGGAACACGGTCCCGGCAAGCGCGAGCGAGCCGCCCACGAGCAGCGCCAGCACGGCTCTCGGCAGCCGCAGCTCGAGGACGATGGTGCGGACTGCGGCATCGCCTCGCCCGGTCACTGCGGCAAGCACCTCGCCGGGCGACAGCCCCGCCGCGCCGACCGTCAGGCTGGCCAGCAACAACACCGCAGCCGCGCCCACGAGAAGGAGCAGCCGGAGCGGGTAGGACGCGTGCAACCGGGGCGTCTCAGTCGTCGCCGGCATTGAAAGCATCCGGGTGGAGTAGCGTCGCGAGCTTGCGGGCCGCGACCGCGAGGCCGGGACCGGGCCGGTTGAAGACATCCGGATTCACTTCGTGCACCCGGCCGTTGCGGACCGCGGCGAGGTCGCGCCAGCCGGGAAGCGTGCTGAGCCGCTCGATCGCTGCCCCGGCAACTTCGCCCTGTGCCACGACCACGACTTCGGGGTCCCGCCGGACGATCGCTTCGACGCTGACCTCCG
>DATMSC010000471.1:0-2372 GCA_035565595.1 Longimicrobiales bacterium
CGGCATCTCCGAGATGAGCGGGCTCGGACCCGGCGTCCGCTCCATCACGGACAGTCTCGACTCGATCGGCAACACGACGGCGGCGATCGGCAAGGGCTTCGCCATCGGTTCGGCCGCGCTCACCGCGCTCGCCCTGTTCAGCGCCTATTCGTCGGCCGTCGGCCTGCAGGACATCGGCCTGAACATCCTCGACCCGCGCGTCGTGATCGGCATGCTCGTCGGCGGTGCGCTACCGTTCTTCATCGCCGCGCTCACGATGACGGCGGTCGGGCGTGCGGCCGGCGGGATGGTCGACGAGGTGCGCCGGCAGTTCCGGGAGATCCCGGGGCTCATGGACGGAACCGCCCGCCCGGACAGCGCCCGCTGCGTCGATATCTCGACGCGCGCCGCCCTCAGGGAGATGGTCGCGCCCGGGCTGATCGCCGTCATCGCGCCCGTCATCGTGGGCCTGTTCAGCGTTGAAGCCCTCGGCGGACTCCTCGCCGGCGCCACCGTGACGGGCGTGCTCCTCGCGCTCTTCATGGCCAACTCGGGCGGCGCCTGGGACAACGCCAAGAAGCACATCGAGGGCGGTGCCTTCGGCGGGAAGGGGAGCGACCCGCACAAGGCCGCGGTGGTGGGCGACACAGTCGGCGATCCGTTCAAGGACACGGCCGGGCCGTCGATGAACATCCTCATCAAGCTGATGAGCGTCGTCGCGCTCGTTCTGGCGCCGTGGTTCGCCGCCATGCACGATACGGCGGGAGGCGCCGGCCTTACCACCGTCGTGCGCAACCTGCTCCAGGCGATTCTGGGTTGACCATGGACCGCTCCTTCTCCCGAGCCGTCGAGTTCGCCGGCGATCTGATCCGGATCCCGAGCGTTTCCGGCTCGGAGGAGGAGGTCGCGCACCGGGTTCTGCGCGAGCTGCGCGAGCTCGGTTTCGACGACGCCTGGATCGACGAAGTGGGCAATGTGATCGGTCGCGTCGCCGGCACTGGCGGGGGCCCGACCGTGATGCTCAGCTCACACCTCGACATCGTGGATGCTGGTGACGCCGCCGGATGGGAGTACGACCCGTTCGGCGGCGTCGTCGCGGACGGATTCCTCCATGGGCGAGGCGCCATGGACATCAAGGGTCCGCTCGCGATCCAGACGTACGCAGCCGCAGCGTTCCTCGATCAGCGGCCCGTGGGCGACGTCATCGTTGCCCACACCGTGTACGAGGAACGCGGCGGTTGGGGAATGCAACACCTCCTCGAAAAGGGAGACGTCCGGCCGGACGCCGTGATCATCGGCGAATCGACGGGGGGCGATATCTGCACGGGCCACCGGGGTCGCGCCGAACTGATGGTCGAGATCAGCGGAGTCGCCGGCCACGCCAGCGCCCCGGACCGGGCCCGCAATCCACTGTATTGCATGGGGTCTGTTCTCGAAGCGATCCGTCGCTTCGGCGAGCTGCTCGGAAACGACCGCGACCCGGAGCTCGGCGTCGCGACCGCCGCGCCCACCGAGGTGCGAACCTTACCGGCGAGCCGGAACGTGATCCCCGACCAGGCAATCATCACTATCGACTGGCGGGTGCTTCCCGGCTGGACGGCTGACAGGACGATCTCGGCGCTCGAGTCCTTCCTACGGGACCACGCTCGTCTCGACGAGGGCTGCACTCTCAGCGTCCGTATGTCTACGGAGAATCAGCGCAGCTACACCGGGCTGGAACGTGAGAGCGAGATGTTCAGCCCCGGCTTCCTCCTGCCGCAAGATCATCCCGTTCCCCAGGCCGCTGCCGCGGCGGCGGAGCCGTTCCTGGGCCGTCGCCCGCACATTCGCCCGTGGGCGTTCGCAACGGACGGGGGGCACACCTGCGGAATCCACGGAATTCCGACGATCGGCTTCGCGCCGGGAGAAGAACGCCACGCCCACACCAATCGCGAGCGCCTGGACCTCGCCGATGCGAGCCGCGTGTTTGCCGCCTACCCGTCCGTCATTGCCAGCGTGCAGGAGAGCCTTGCGGCGTGATCCGATGTTGTTGACGGCTTTGCCGCGACATATATTCCCCTGCAAATGCTGGGGACCCGCTATTCGTCTCGTGGGGAGGCCGTCATGATCAGAACTCGTTGGTTGGCAGCGGCGATGTTCGCTGCTTTCGTCTCGGCGTGTGGTGCAACCGGCGGGCAAGGCGGCATCGAAGCCCCGGGTGCGACCGCTCGGTCGGTGTTGACGCGCGAACAGATCATGAATGTCAGCACGGGAAACGTCTATGATGCCATTGTGGCGTTGCGGCCCCAGTGGCTCGAGCCTCGCGGGATGGACAGCTTCAGCAACCCCGGCCAGGTACAGGCGTACGTCGACAACAATCGCCTGTTCGGCGTCGAGGCGTTGCGCAACGTGGC
>DATMSC010000472.1:0-2943 GCA_035565595.1 Longimicrobiales bacterium
GGCTCCGCGCCACGGCCAGTAGTGCCCTGCACCAGCCACGGAAACAGGTCGGCCCATTCCGGGTGCCTGTAGATCGGCGCGCCGGCCGCCGGCGGCGGCTCACGCACGACGCGCATGGCCCACGTATCTGCCCATTTCACAGCGCGCGAGGTATCCGTCGCCGCGTGGACTCAGAGAAGTGCGCCGCCGGCGCGTACCGTTCCGTTTGAAAACGATCACTCGCTGTCGATCGGGATCTGCCTTGGACCGCCGCCTTCGAGGATGCGGACTCGCCGGGCGAGATCTTCCACCTCGGCACGCAGCGCGTCGAACTCACGGCGGGGCACCATATCCAGCCGCTCTTTCGCCTGCCCGACCGCGCTCTGGGCGCGCCGCATCGTCGAGCGCACCGCCTCCTTCGCGCGTTCCGGCGACAGGTCGCCGCGTTCGCGGAGCTCGTCGATGGTCTCTTCGAGCGCTTCCTTGAACGCTGCGAGCACGCCCATCCAGGCAGCACAGCTCTCCCGCTTCTCGCGTTGGCCACCGGTGCCGCCGTGGCCTTCTCGTCCTGGACCTGCTTCGCCGTCGACCATTTCGGCCTCCTCAGACCTCGTGTTCGCGGGAATCGAACCGCTGGATCTGCGCGCCCAGCGCGCGCAGGCGGTCGTCGATGCGCTCGTAACCGCGTTCGATCTGGCGCACGTTGAAGATGTGGCTCTCCCCCTCGGCGGCCAACGCAGCGATCAACAGCGCCATTCCGGCCCTGATGTCCGGGCTCTCGACCACGCCGGCGTGCAGCCGTGAAGGCCCGACCACCACGGCGCGGTGCGGGTCGCAGAGCACGATCCGGGCACCCATGCCGATCACCTTGTCGGCGAAGAACATGCGCGACTCGAACATCTTCTCGTGGATCAGGATGGTACCGCGGCACTGGGTCGCCACGACCAGCGCTATGGATGTCAGGTCGGCCGGAAAGGCGGGCCATGGGCCGTCGTCGATCTTGGGGATGTGGCCGCCGAGATCCATGCGGATCTCCCGGTCCTGATCCTCGGGCACGAACAGGTCGGCACCCCTGATTTCGCAGCGGATGCCGAGCCGCTCGAACGCGACGAGCGTGGAATCCAGGTGTTCGACGGCCGCATCCTCGATCGTCAGCTCTCCCGCCGTGACGGCGGCGAGCCCGATGAACGAGCCGACCTCGATGTGATCGCTCCCGATCCGGTACTCCCCGCCGTGCAGCCGGTCCACGCCCTCGATCTCGAGAATGTGCGTTCCAATGCCACTGATCCGGGCTCCCAACCCGTTCAGCATATGGCACAGGTCCTGTACGTGCGGTTCCGCCGCGGCGTTCCTGATCCGGGTGCTCCCGCGTGCGAGGACGGCCGCCATGATTGTGTTCTCTGTAGCCGTGACGCTGGGTTCGTCGAGGAAGATGTCGGCGCCGCGAAGTCCGTCGGTCTCGAGATGGTAGCCCTGCGACGTCTCCACGCGAGCACCCAGGCGCGACAGCGCCAGGAAATGGGTGTCCACGCGGCGACGGCCGATCACATCCCCACCCGGCGGCGGGAGCGTCATCCGACCCTTCCGGGCGAGCATCGGACCGGCGAGCAGGATGGATGCGCGGATGCGGGCGGCGAGGTGCGGAGTGAGCGCTGACGCGTTTACGTCAGCCGCGTGAACGCGAACGCGGTTGGGCCCGACCCAGTCGATGGCCACGCCGAGTTGACCGAGCAGGTCGATTAGCGTTCGCACGTCCCGGATATCGGGAACGTTGTCGAGCTCGACCGGCTCGTCCGTCAGCAGCGTCGCCGCGAGGATCGGGAGCGCGGCGTTCTTGTTCCCGGACGGACGAATCCGGCCCCGCAACGGCCTGCCGCCTTCCACCACGAACTTCGGCATGATCCAGACTCCGCTTGAACGTCCCGCCCGCGGCAGGGGTTTGCGGGTGACGAAGATACCCGCCGGGAGGCGGCACAGTCAATTCGCGCGACGGCGGGCAAGAGCCGTTCCAGCGGGCGATTTCGCGCGTGTCGCTTCCTCCATCCAACTTGACACTCCGGCTGAGCTTCGCCTATGATCCACCGGGTCCATGGATCCCCGGTGGGCCGTTTCGCGGCGCCGCCGTGAAGCCTGCCAGCGCCGGCTCCCGGCTCC
Source organism: Longimicrobiales bacterium (assembly GCA_035565595.1). Lineage (GTDB taxonomy): Bacteria > Gemmatimonadota > Gemmatimonadetes > Longimicrobiales > RSA9 > DATMSC01. The sequence goes on from DATMSC010000472.1 coordinate 2,134, forward strand.
GCCAGGCGCACACTCCTTCCGGTCCCGTGGCGAGAGCCGCCCGGAAACGCAGTCAGCGGGGGCGAGGCATGTGTGGGAGGATGCGGTGCAGCTCCTGATCGCGGTGATCAACCAGGAAGAGAAGCTGGACCAGATCATGGCCGGATTTCTCGAGCTGGGCATCACGGGTGCGACGATCATCAACAGCGAGGGCATGGGCAGGCTCGTCTCGCATGAGATCCCCATCTTCGCCGGGCTCCAGACGCTCTCCAGCCGGTCACGCCCCAAGAACCAGACGATTTTCAGCGTCATCCGCGAGGACGACAAGGTGGAAGGCGCGCTCGCCCTGCTGCAGGAGATCTGTGGCGATCTGGATGATCCGGCGACCGGAATCGCGTTCACGGTGCCGGTAACTCGCGTGGTCGGCCTCGCGCCGGAGCTCGGGGAGGAAGAGAGCCAGTGACGCCAGGCGGAGCGCGCCACCTGTGACTGCACTGCTGGCCCCGGCGCTGCCGCAGTCGACGAACGAGCTCGCGGCACAGATCGATCGCATCGTCGTCGTTCATACGGTGACCGCCGCGGCCACCGTAGCGATCGCCCTCATGGCGCTCGCGGTCGCCGTGGGCGCCCTCCTCGCCATCCGCCGCGTCATTCAGACCATCGCGTCAGTGGACCGCGCGATCCAGAAACTGAGTCCCCGCGCAGAACCGATCCTCGATCACGCCGCAAAGGTCGCGGGCGATCTGGGCGAGATCTCCGGCACGCTCCGCCGGGACTTCGAGGACGTCCACGAGGCGCTGGAACGGGCAGGCAAACAGCTCCGGGCGGCCG
>DATMSC010000473.1:0-4139 GCA_035565595.1 Longimicrobiales bacterium
CTCGAGAGCGGCGACAATGACGTCTGCGACGTTTCCGGCGTACGCGACGGGTATCGGCGCGCTGCCGCCGCCCGGGAGTGGCAGGATTGGCAGGCGCGTCAGCCGGTCGAGCACCGGTACGGCGAGCCGGTCGCGCTCGCCATAGACGACCACGGGGCGGAGCACCGTGAGGTTGATCCTTCCGCTCTCGTGCAACTCCCACGCGGCTTCCTCGGCGGCGCGCTTGGAGCGCGCGTACAGTGCGTGACGCGGGAGCGGCGCAACGTTCCAGTGGTCCTCCCGGATCGGCCGTGCGCCGCCCGCGTCGCCATAAACTGCCACACTCGAGATGTGCAGCACGCGTGACGCGCCGGCAGCCGCCGCCGCGAGGAACACGTTGCGTGCCGCGACGACGTTCAATCGATGGTAGACCGCTTCCGAGGCCCGCCGGAACACGAGGGCTGCCCCGTGAACCACCGCGTCGCAACCTTCGATCGCACTGGCCAGCGCCGCTTCAGCATCCGTGATGTCGCCGGGCACGAGTTCCGCGCCCAGACCCATCAGGAAACGCGTGTCCGCGCCCGGCCTGACGAGGGCGCGAACCCGGTAGCCCCGCCCGACCATCTTCTCCACCGCGTGCGAGCCGACCAGGCCCGTCGCGCCGGTCACGAATATCAGCACGTTACACCCGCCTCGCCGCGGCCACGAACGTCCGGGAGCCGGGTCTGGGGCAGTGTGCCCCGAAAGTGGCCGCGCACCCGGTGGTTCGGGACACATCGTCGGCTACGGTGCCTTCGGCGGAACGGCCAACCGGCGAGGACGTGATCCCTCGGTCTCCGCGTGGACGGTCGGAAGTCATGTGGTTATCTTAGCTTTCACTATGGTGTGCTCAAACTGCAACACGGAATCCGGCGGCCGCTACTGCCCGGAGTGCGGGACCGCGCTCGTGACCGAGCGCTGCAAGGCGTGTGATGCCGAGCTTCCGGCCGGCGCCCGGTTCTGTACGAATTGTGGTGAATCGGTAGTTTCCAGTGCTTCGGCCGGTGCCACGGTGGCGTGGTGGATCGCGGCCGTGCTCGTCGGGCTGGCGCTCGCGGTCTTCGTGCTGCCGGCACTCCGCTCCACGTCCGGCGGCACCGCGGCGGCGGCGGCGGCCGGCACGCAGCCCGGCGGGGGGTCGATGTCGCCGCCACCGCTCACCGGCACACCGAGGGAGCAAGCCGACCGGCTGTTCAATCGCGTGATGGAAGCGTTCGCCGCCGGTGACTCGGCCGACGGCCGGTTCTTCCTTCCCATGGCCATCGACGCATACGAAATGGCCGCGCCCCTGGACGCGGACGGGCTCTTCCATTTGAGCCTGCTGCGCTCCGCGGCGGGGGAGGTCGCGGGCGGCCTCTCAGCCGCCGAAGAGATTCTCGCAGGGCACCCCGACCACCTCCTCGGGCTTGCTGCAGCGGCCCAGGCGGTTGCCGGTATGGGCGATGCCGCACGCGCGGCCGACTACTACCGGCGCTTCCTGGAAGTGTACGACGTGGAATCCGTGCGCGGCCTCCCGGAGTACTCCGAGCACGCTCCCATGCTTCCGCTCTACCGGCAGGAGGCGGAGCGCGTCCTGCGGCAGTAGGCACTCGCACTCCCGATGTCCCGCCAGCCAGCGCCGGAAGATCTCTGCCGGCGCGGCGGAGTTCCGCGGTGCCGCCGCGGCCGAAAGCGGCGGTCTGGCGTGCGAGACAGGCATGCGGTATGCTCCTTCCCTGATTGGTCGTTGACTCCGCGGTGGCACCGCGGAACCCCTGATGCGCCGGATGCTGCGCCATCATCCCCGGACTCGCGTGTTTTTTCTCTTTCGCCAGGCCATTCTTGCCGGAATGGCAGCGCTTGCCATTGTCTCTCCGGCGAGCGCGCGCCAGGGCGAACCCGTGCCAGACGTTCTCGCCTCGGTCGACGCCGATGCGATCGAGGCACACCTCCGCTTCCTCTCGCACGATCTGCTAGGCGGACGCGCCCCCGGCACACGTGGCGACCGGCTGGCCATACTGTACGTGGAAAGCGAGTTCCGGAGGATGGGGCTGCAACCGGCGCTGCACGGATCGTATCTGCTCCCCGTGCCGCTCGTTGCCCGACGATTCCCGGCGGCTACCACGCTGGTCGAGTTCTTTGCCGGCGGCAGAGAGGTGTCGGCCAGGCCCGGCGACGATGTCGTACTCTGGGCACCCGCCGCCGATACGGTCGACGTTTTCGGCGAGGTGGTATTTGCCGGGTTCGGCATCTACGCGCCTGAATACGGGTGGGACGACTTCGGCCAGACGGACGTGAGAGGAAAGATCCTGCTCGTGCTGCCGAATGAGCCGCCACCGACGCCGGACGCCCCAACGCGCTTCGATGGCCGCGCGCTGACCTATTACGGCCGCTGGACATACAAGGTGGAGGAAGCCGCGCGGCGAGGAGCCGCGGGTGTGCTGATCATGCACTCGCGGGACGCCGGTTACCCGTGGAGCGTGGTGTTGAGTACGTGGGGCGGCGAGCAACTCCACCCGCGCAACGCTCCGGCAACCCTGCAAGTCGAAGGGTGGGTAACGGCCGAGTACGTGGACGGGCTGCTCGCCGCGGCAGGACTCGATCGTCAGGAGCTCATCCGGCGCGCGCTCGGACAGGACTTCCAGCCCATCCACACGGGGATTCGTGCCGACATCCAGTTGCGAGGTCGGAGCCGACTCGTCGACGCGTACAACACGGCGGGACTGCTCCCGGGAAGCGATCCCGATCTCCGCGATGAGGCGGTCGTCTACACAGCCCACCTGGATGGGCTCGGCACCGGCGCGCCCGTGGCTGGAGATTCCATCTACAATGGTGCGTACGACAACGCGAGCGGCGTCGCCGCGATGCTCGAGATCGCTGACGCGTTCACCCGCCTGGAGCGGCGGCCCGATCGCAGCATCCTGTTCGTGGCGACGACTGCGGAAGAGGCGGGGCTCCTCGGAGCACGCGAGTATCTCCGCGCACCCGTGTTCCCGCTGGACAGGACGGTGCTGGCCATCAACCTGGATGGTGCCAACCTGTGGGGAGAGACCGACGACGCCGTCGTCTTGGGCATCGAACGCTCTCCGCTCCGGGCCGCCGTCGAGGACGCGGCACGCGCGCTGGGACTTCGCCTCGTGCCCGACCGCGCGCCCGAGCTCGGCAGACTCTTCCGATCCGACGCGTTCGCTTTCGCAAGCGCGGGCGTGCCCGCCCTCCAGGTCGAGCACGGCGTCGAGTTCCGCGGCCGCTCGCTGGCGTGGAGCGCAGGCGTCGTGAGACAATACGCCGACTCAGACTACCACCGCCCATCCGACGAGTACCACCCGGGTTTCGATCTCTCCGGCGCCGTGCAGCAGGCGAAGCTGGCCTTCCTCATAGGCTTTCGCGCGGCGCAAGAATAGCGAGATAGTATTCGGTGTTCAGTTTTTTCGGGGGATCGGTCCGGGTCGCACCTCGTTCGTATTGTCATCGTGTTGCGAAGTACGCGCGCGAGGATCGCCGCCGCGGGCGGGATCTCTCTGAACACTGAAAGCTGAACACTCCTCTCCTATAGCCCCGTCGGGAAGTCCAGGAACGTCCAGGGCAGACCGAAGCGGTTCGACAGATGTTGCGCAAGGGCACGTACGCCCCACGTCTCGGTGGCGTAGTGGCCGCCGTAATACGCCGTGATCCCGCCTTCCATCGCATCGAAATACGTGTGGTGCGCACCCTCGCCGGTTACCAGCGCGTCGAGACCCGCTGCGATCGCCTCGCCGATCGCGCTGGCGCCGCCGCCGGTCACTACTCCAACGCGTGTGATCCGTTCTGGACCGCCCGGTATCATGCGGATCAGACCGCCGAGTACCTCGTCGAGCCGCGCTGCGAGCGCCTCCCGCGTGATCTCGAGCCGGCCCCACACCCCGATCTCGGCGCCCTCGAAGCGGGCGAACCGACCCTCCAGCTCGATGCCGAGCTCGCGTGCGAGCACGGCGTTGTTCCCGACTTCAGGGTGCGCGTCCAGCGGCAGATGGGCCGAATACACCGCCACGTCGGAGTCGAGCAGCGGCTTCAGCCGGCGGTATCGCCGCCCGGTGACAGGACGGTTGCCATCCCAGAACAGGCCGTGGTGCACGAGCAACAGGTCGAAGCCGCCTTCCACA
>DATMSC010000474.1:0-4719 GCA_035565595.1 Longimicrobiales bacterium
CGCCGCGTCGATCTCCACCGATACCGAGGACTGGGTCACATCCTCTTCGTCCAGCTCGATCGCGCCGGACACGCCGCCGAAGTGCCCCTTCACCGTTGAAATCATCATGTGCTTCACCGCGAATTCCACCACGGTGTGATCGGGATCGATCGTCCAGGTATGCCTTGCCATGTCGCACCTCACCGGGCCTGTTCGTCCTGCGTCGCGGCCTGCGGGCCCATCGCGGTCGCGATCCTCTGTATTGTGATTCTCACAACTGAGATATCAGGCCGTGACAAACGACCGGTTCAGTCGCTTTCGTGGCAGCCTTTCGATGCGGCCGCTGCCGTGCCGAGCTTCCGTATCAGACGCGTCGCCTCGAGCTTCTCCGCCTCGTCGAGCCCGGCGAGCACCCGCTGCAGGCAACTGGCGTGCTGGGGAAAGATGCGGGCGATGAGCGCTTCGCCGTCTGGCGTCAGAGCCGCGTAGGTGGCTCGCCGGTCCGTTTCGCATTTCCTCCGCTCGACCAGTCCCCGCTGTTCCAGCCGGTCCACGAGGTAGGTGATCCCTCCGCTCGAGACGAGGACCTTCTTCTGCAGCTCGCCCAGGAGCAGTGGACCCTTGTTGTACAGCGCCTCGAGGATCCCGAACTCCGTGAAGGTGAGATCGTGGCGCGCGGCATCGGAGGCCGCGTGCTCCGCAATCGCCGCGTGTGCGCGGGCCAGCACGACCCACAGCTTCAGCGCCAGTTCCTGATCACGGTCCGACATCTCTCACCTCCAAACTACTCAGAGCTAAGATATGTTCCAGTGAACGATACGTCAAGGGTGGCGTGCCCGCGCGGGAGGCGAGGGCAGGCGGCATCACGGCAAGGCCCGCCGCGTCACGGGCATTCCTGGGCTCCGGACCAGAGAAGGATTGGGGGATGCGCTGGAACGGTACGTGCGCGCGCACTCCGGCCGCAAGCGGGTTTCGGCGCTCCGGGTCAAGCGCTCGGGCCCGCGGACATCATCGGTGATCCTCCGAGTGAGGAGGGCGGTGCGGCGGGGCGTTCCGCGTTCGCGCGAGATGCTTCCGGCCAACCCGACTGATGCACGCACGCAACGATCGCTGGCGGGAGTGATGAAGACGCTGGTCGTCGCCGGTGCGCGGCCGAACTTCATGAAGGTCGCGCCGATCCTGCGGGTGCTCCGCGCGCGCGGGCTGCCCCACGTGCTGGTGCACACGGGGCAGCACTACGACGATGCCATGTCCGATGCCTTCTTCCGGGACCTCGAGATCCCGGCGCCGGACCACCACCTGGGGGTGGGCTCGGAGTCGCACGCGGTGCAGACGGCCAGAGTCATGGAGCGGTTCGAGCCGGTACTGCTGACGGAGCGGCCGGACTGGGTGCTGGTGGCGGGGGACGTGAACTCGACGCTGGCTTGCGCACTGGTGACGGCGAAGCTGAGGCACGACCTCGGATGCCGGCTCGGCCACGTGGAGGCCGGGCTCCGGAGCCACGACTGGCGGATGCCCGAGGAGGTCAACCGGGTGCTGACGGACCGGGTGTCGGATTTGCTCTTCCTCCCGAGCCGCGACGCGTACGAAAACCTGGACGCGGAGGGACTCCCGCGCGACCGCGCCCGCTTCGTGGGCAACGTCATGATCGATACGCTGCTCTCCCGACTCCCCGCGGCGCGGGAGCGGCCGATCCTCGCGCGGCTGGGGCTTCGGCAGAGGGAGTACGTCGCGGCGACGGTGCACCGCCCGTCGAACGTGGACGGCGCCGCGGAGCTGAGTGCGGTGCTTCGGGCGCTGGGCGACGTCGCCCGAGTCATGCCGCTGGTCCTCCCGCTCCACCCGCGCACCGCGGCGGCGATTGCCCGGCACGGTCTCGAAGGCCTGCTCGAGCCGCTGGTTGTGACCGAGCCGCTCGGCTACCTGGACATGCTCGCGCTACTCGACGGCGCCGCCTGCGTGCTCACGGACTCGGGCGGGATCCAGGAGGAGACCACGGCGCTGGGCGTACCGTGCGTGACGCTCCGGGAGCAGACGGAGCGGCCCATCACCGTCATCGAGGGGACCAACCGGCTCGCCCCGTGGCCGCTCTCGCCGGGAGGGGTGGTGAAAGCGTTCCGGGAGGCGCTGGAGGACGGCGCGGCCCGCTCCCGCCGTCCCGACGGGTGGGATGGCAGGGCGGCGGAACGGATCGTGGACGCGCTGGAGGCGCGGCCGGCGCCCGTCTGACCCGGTCCGGATCCGGCGCTGCGGCTCGGGCATTTCCGATCCTCCCGTTCCTCGGCCGCCCTGTTCCCCTTCGCGCGACGGCGGCCGACTCTCATTCCAATCTGCGGGGCGAGTCCATGGCAGTCCGGGTCAGTGGGGGCCGGATGCGGCGGCTGACCGAAGCGTGATTCGGCGGCCGCGAGGTGTCACCGAAGCCGTCGGGTTGCGGCTCCCGGATCCACGTTGGGCGATGCGGGTGATCGGCGCCAATGTAGCGACGCCCGGGGCCCGTGAGTAGTTTCCGACTGCATCCGGACCCCGGCCACGCGTTCATCGGACGCCCGGCCGGGATCATCCCCGAGGTTCCTACGCGGTCGATCCACTGGAAATGGCGGCGCTGCTGATGACTGGCATTCGACGTCCTCGCCCGGCGTCGTTGGCGCATGGTTGCTGACGCCGGGACTCAGTACGTCCTCGAGCTGCGGGACGTGCACAAGCGCTTCGGCGAGGTCGACGCTGTGCGCGGCGTGTCGGAATCGCTGAAAGCGGGCGAATATTTCTGCCTTCTCGGGCCGTCCGGCTGCGGGAAGACGACGCTGCTGCGGATGATCGCCGGGTTCGAGGCACCGACCGCAGGCGAGATCCTGCTTGCCGGGCGGTCGCTCGCCGGCGTGTCGCCGGAGCGCCGCGACGTGAACGTCGTCTTCCAGAGCTACGCGCTCTTCCCGCACATGACGGTGGCGGAGAACGTGGGGTTCGGGCTGGAGATGCGGCGGCTGCCGCGCGCGGAGGTGCGCAAGCGGGTGTCCGAAGCGCTGGAGCTGGTCCACCTGACCGCCGAGTCCGGGCGCTACCCACGGCAGCTCTCGGGCGGGCAGCAGCAGCGGGTTGCGCTGGCGCGCGCCATCGTCAATCGTCCGCGTGTCCTCCTCCTGGACGAACCGCTCAGCGCGCTGGACCGGGCGCTCCGGCTCTCGATGCAGCAGGAGCTGCGGCGGCTCCAGCGGGAGACCGGGATCGCGTTCATCCACATCACGCACGACCAGTCGGAGGCGCTGGCGCTGGCCGACCGGGTTGCGGTCATGCGGGAGGGGCGGCTGGTGCAGGTCGGCACAGCGCAGGAGGTCTATCTCCGACCGGCCACCCGTTTCGTGGCGGAGTTCGTCGGCGGCGCCAACGTCCTCGATGCCCGCGTGGATTCCGGCGACAGGCGCCTCGCCAGGCTCCCCGGCGGCCTGGCTCTGCGGATCGACGTCATGCCGGACACCCTCTCCGCCGATGACGCCATAGCCCTGGCGATCCGGCCCGAGGCGATCCGCCTGCTCGAGCCCGGCGCCGTGAACGGGCCGGATGTCTACGCCGGCACGCTCGTCGAGCGCTCCTTCGCCGGCGCTTTCGTCGAGTGCGTGGTCGAGGCGGGTGGTCAAAGGCTGCGCGCCCATCTCCAGGCCGGCGACCCGTCCGCCGCAATGCTCCGGGAAGGCGCCGCCGTCGCGATGCGCATTCCGGCGGGGGAAATCGTGGTCGTAACGGCACAAGGCTAGAAAGGGCCAGGGCGAGGGCTAAGGCCAGGGCTAATGGGCTTCGTCGCCATCGTCCCCGAATTCGGTCCACGGGGCCGTACCGCGGATGCGACAAGGGAAACGGAAGGACCTCGACGCGCGCATGGGTCCCGGCATCTGCGAGGTGCGGGGCCACACCCGGCCCCATTGGCCCTGGCCTTAGCCCCAGCCCTATGTCGCAACCTGGTTATCACACGAAATGAGTGATCGACGCGCGATCCTGGCGACGGTTGGCCCCGGTCTGCTGGTGCTGGTGCTGCTCTTCGCGGTCCCGCTCGCGCTTCTCATGGCGTACGCGTTCTCGGCGACGGGGCCGCGCGACCCGGCGGGGTTCAGCTTCACGCTGGACAACGTGCGGCGCGCGCTCGAGCCGACCTACCTCGCCGTGCTCTGGCGGTCCATCTGGCTAGCCGCGGTCACGACGGTGATCTCGGCGGCGATCGGGTTCCCGGTCGCGTGGGCGGTGCGGGCCATGCCCCGCCGGCGGCAGCTCCTGGTGCTGGCGCTGCTGATCATCCCCGCGTGGCTCAATCTGCTGGTCAAGAACTACGCGTGGATCGTGATCCTCCGCCGGGAGGGCGTGCTCAACACGCTGCTCCTCTCCCTCGGCGTGATCGACGAACCGCTCCAGCTCCTCTTCAACCAGTGGGCGGTGCTGCTCGGGCTCGTGCACACGTACCTGCCCTTCTTCATCCTCCCGGTCTACGCCGCCCTCGAGCGGCTGGACTGGCGGACGGTGGAGGCGGCGAGGGACCTGGGTGCGGGGCCGGGGCAGACGCTCCGGCGGGTAGTGCTGCCGCAGTCGGCAGCCGGGATCATCGTCGGATCCCTCCTCGTTTTCGTCCCGGCACTGGGCGCGTTCGTGACGCCGGACCTGCTCGGCGGTACCGACTCCCTCATGATCGCGACGCTGATCGAGAACCAGATCCTCGCGGCCAGGGACTGGCCGTTCGGCGCCGCGCTCGCCGCG
>DATMSC010000475.1:0-4214 GCA_035565595.1 Longimicrobiales bacterium
CCTTGAGCCGGCTGGAACCGGCGAGGTGCAGGAAGCGCCCGTAGTCCGGGGGGAGGTCCGGCAGCAGCCGGTCCGGTGAGGTGAAGCCGATGTAGTGGACGGAAGGGTGCCTGACGCGGAAGATCTCCTCCGCGTGCCGCGTCTTGACCAGGATGTGGTCGATCCCGCGGAGGAGCGGGACCAGCCGTTCCGGGTAGCGTTCCTGGTTGGGGATGAGGAGGTACCGCCCGGCTCGCCGTAGCCAGCGCGCGGTCACCCGCTCGAGGAAGAGGATCGTCTCCGCGGGATCTCGCCGGTCCAGGAATCGCCGGACCGGCGAGATGCTGCGGTAGTGGGAAAAAGCGGGGCGGTCGCCCCACGATGCGAACGCGTCCAGAAGGATGGCGGCGTCACGGTCGAGCCCGACGCCGTTGGTGCGTGCGACGATGCGTAGCGATGACCTGCCCTGTTGCACGCCCTGCTCATCCTCCCGTGGTCCAGCTCACCCGGCCGCAGCCGGCTTCCGGCGCACCACTTCGGCGATCCCCACGGCCGCGAGGAAGAGCGCGAGAGCGCCGAGCCCCCACAGCCCGGTCTGCTGGTTGATCATGTAGAAGCTCGCCGAGAGCACGATCACCAGCGCGATCACCATCAGCGTGTTCCAGATGACCCGTCGCCTTCCGGTCGGCATGGCGTCGCCCAGCAGGCTGCGCCGGTTCATCATCAGGAAGAATGTAACATAGGCGATGGGGAGCAGCATGAGCCCGATGATGGAGGTCGGGATCGCCAGCCAGAACGAAGCCCGGCTCCAGATGAACGGCCCGAGGGCGCCGCTCGCCGCCATTAGCGCGCCCAGCCGGAAGGTCCACCCGCCGTACGGCTTGCCGAATGCCTCGCACACCACCATTCCGGAGACCGCCATGAGGAGCGTGACCGTGGACAGCGCCATACCCAGCACGCCGAGACCGAAGAGGTAGTTGGCGAAGAAGTCGCCGGTGATCGGCCTGAGCGCCCGGGCCAGGTCGCCGGCGTCGCGGGTGACGAGGACGGCGGCCATCCGCCTGTCGGCAGGATCGAGCTGCGCGATGCGGGTGTCGAGCTCCGCCGGCGCGAGCTGGCTCACGTCCTCGCCGGTCTCGAAGGCGATGCGCCCCGCCAGCAGGTTCCGGTATTCGTTGACCTGACGGGCGACCGGCGGCGCCGCGCCTTCCTCACCGAGGAATCCCGGCTGCGGCACCGTGTGGAACTGGCTCGCCGCCGCGATGATGATGCAGCTCGTCGCGAGCATGAACGGCACGAGCATCCCCATGGCCAGGTCGAACTTCTGGAAGTCCAGGAACTCGCGACCCCACCGCCGGCGAAGCAGCGAATAGCCGAAGAGGAAGGTCATGTTGATACCGACGGCGGCGGAGAACCCGGCAGCCATGACCTGCTGCTGCTGCGTCACCAGCAGATTGCTCCAGTACTCCCGTGCGTTGGTGGCCACCTGCGCGAGCAGCGAGTCGTAACCGGGAGCGGGCCTGAAGATGAGGCGCGGATCGGGGATGAATCCGCCGATCAGCGCGCCCCACTGGACGCTGTCCGTGAGCACGAGCCGCACGCCCACGCCGATGAACGCCAGCACGATGAACGCGACGACGGTCTTCAGGATCGCTTCGTAGATCCGGACACCGACGCCGCCGCGGCCGTAGTTCCAGGTGACGAAGGTCGAGACCACGAGGATGATCAGGGTGACAATGACCCTCCCCGTGGAAGCCCCCATGGCCGAGTCCGCGCCGACGACGCCGGGAAGCAGGTTCTGCTGGGTTACCCCGACTGCAAGGGAGTACTGGGGAAGCGCCCAGACCATGCTGGCGACGAGCGACGCCGCCGCCCAGCTCCACCCCAGCACGGGGTTGATGTGGCGGTTCATTGCAATGAGCGGCCGCTCGCCCGTGGACATCGTCACGTAGCCGAGCGCGGCCAGCATGATGATCCCCAGCAGCATGGCCAGCGGCTGGAGCCACAGCATGCTGAAACCGGCGAGAACGCCCAGGTAGAGACTGCTGGTCAGAGAGCCGCCACCCAGGGTGAGCGCGCTCTGGAGCCACCCGGGTCCGGTCAGGTTCATGTACGTCAGGAACCGCTTGAGGAACGGCGCGCCCTGCACGCTACGCAGGATCTCCACGTCGTCCCGTGTCGTCGCGGTCAACGATCCGGACTGTTGCTCCTGTACGGTCTGCGACATGAACGGCCTCCCGGGGAATGGACCTGGACTCGACGCACCTTCGCGACCCCGCGCGGCGTCGCGTCCGTGGCCGGTGGTCGGCCACGGACCCTGTTCCTGTATCGCTGCGATCCGACCCGCTGCCCGCGTGCGGGCGCGCGGCCGACCTTTCCTGTCCTGTGAAACTCCGTTCAGCCCGAATCGCCGGCCGCGCCGGGATCCGTGGCGGTGCCGCTACTGCAACGACTGCAGATACTGCACGATCGACTCGATGTCCGACTCCGAGAGGAATCCCTCGAACGTCGGCATACCGATGTCGTAACCCTCGACCACGCGCGCGCCGGGGCGGAGAACGCTCTCGCGGATGTACGCCGCGTCGGCGGCCATGCTCGAGCCATCGCTGAACCGGCGCTGCGAGCCGAACAGCCCCTGGAACGTCGGTCCGGTCATCCCGTCGGTGCGGCCGTCCAGCGAATGGCAGCCGATGCACCCCGCCGTCCTGACCAGTTGCTCCCCGCGCTCGGCGGACGCCGGCGTCTCGACGGCGCCGGCCATCGGCGAGGCGGCCGCGCCGGCGAGGTCGAGGGAGGCGACATCGAGGCCCTGGAATCCGAGCGCGGCCAGATCCACCCCGTCGAGGTGGTGGACGGTGAAGTAGAGCGTGTCCGCCACGGGCGAGCCGTTCGCCGCCGCGATGTCGTACGCGACCTGCATCTGGTCGACCTCGCGCATCCCCGGTATGGCCAGGAGCACGGTCCTGCCGTCACCAGCCACGTGCGCCGATGTCACGACGAGCTGCTCCTCGCCGGGCGAGCCGTCCAGCGTGTAGTGGCCGGAGCCGTATTCGCCGCTTCGGCGGTAATTCCACCGCCGGACCTGGTACCGGGCCGGGTCGGCAGCAGCCGCCGCGTCGACCTCGACGCCGAACCGGATGACCACCCCTTCACGCCGGGCCTGGAACGCCACCGGCTGCGCGCTGGGGAGACCCGTGTAGCGCAGGCGGGTGATTGCGCTGTAACCGGTCGAGCGGGTGCCCCAGAGCGCGAAGCCCGCGAGGTAGACGTTCCCGTCGAGCGGGTTGACGGCGCCCTTGATGAGCGGCGCAGGGAACTCGATCGGCATGACGGAGAGCGCAGCCTGGATCCCCGCGCTGGTCGTGTCGAAGAGGACCCGGAGCAGACCCGGCCTGCCATAGGAGAGGTGCAGCAGCCCGCCGTTGAGCGGACCCATGGCTTCGCTCGTGACCCAGAGCTGGCTCATTGCCGACTGATCCACGTTGTGCGGGATCCACGCGACCGGTGGCGTCGGTTCGGGAACCGGGTCCCGGTGCGCAGTCGCCGGCACGCCGAAGAAGTCGCCCTGCGAGACCAGGAACAGCGGGGTCGACGGCACGAAGTTGCCCTGCTGGTCCGAGGAGGTGATCACGCCGGTCGTCGGGTGCACGCCCATGTACGGCCCGCGCAGACCCGTCGCGATCGTCTCGACGCTGCGGCCATCGGGCGAGACTCGCAGGATCACGCCGCTGTGGTGCGAGCCCGGTCGGAACCCGGTCATCATCGCCGGCGAGAAGGCGCGCGGCCCCAGGTCGAGCGCACCGCCCTTGGCGACCAAGAAGCCGCCGTCAGGCGCTTCGACCATGTCCGCCGCCCACTCTCGCGTCTCGATCGACTGGGCCATTACGTTCGAAAAATTCTCGTAGAAATCGGCCTCGCCGTCGCCGTTCAGGTCGTGCAGCCTGACGATCCCTTCCTTGCCGAAGACGTAGACAGTGTCCCGCACCACGGCGACGCTGAGCGGTTCGTACAGCCCGGAAGCGAAGCGGCGCCAGCGGAGATTGGCGAGCGACTGGTCGATCCAGTCGAGGATCCAGACGTCGCCCTCGAAGGTGACGACGGCAGCGCGGCGGGCGTCGGCGAAGAAGTCGATGTCGGCCGGGCGGACGTTCCGGCTCCACGGGTTCGGGAGCGGGAGCGTCAGGTAGTCGATGACGAACGCGGCCGTGTCCGGCGAGATCTGGCCGACGGTGCCG
>DATMSC010000476.1:0-4203 GCA_035565595.1 Longimicrobiales bacterium
CGGTCCGGGTCCCAACCCGCTACTCCAGAACCACTGGCTGATGGCGGTGCACCCGCCGCTCCTCTACCTCGGCTACGTGGGGATGACGGTGCCTTTCGCGTTCGCGATCGGGGCGCTCCTCTCCGGTCGGCTGGATGAGACGTGGATCCGCGCGACCCGGCGCTGGACCGTCGTCGCCTGGGGCTTTCTCTCCCTGGCGATCATGGCCGGGATGTGGTGGTCGTATGAGGTGCTGGGCTGGGGCGGCTACTGGGCGTGGGACCCTGTCGAAAACGCGTCCTTCATGCCGTGGCTGACGGCGACGGCGTTCCTCCACTCGATCATGGTGCAGGAGCGCCGCGGCATGCTCAAGGTGTGGAACCTGAGCCTGGTCATCGCGACGTTCCTCCTCACCATTCTCGGCACGTTCCTGACGCGGAGCGGGATCATCTCGTCGGTGCACGCGTTCACGCAGGGGACGATCGGGTATTACTTCCTCGGGTTCATCGCCGTCGTCCTCGCGTTTTCGCTCGCGGTGCTTGCCGGGCGGAGCGCCGAGCTGCGGGCGGCAGGCCACCTCGACGCGGCAGCATCGAGGGAGACAGTCTTCCTCGTGAACAACCTCCTCCTGACGGCGTTCACCTTCACGGTCCTCCTGGGAACGCTGTTTCCTCTCCTCGCGGACGCCGTGCAGGGGGTGCAGGTCAGCGTCGGCGCACCGTTCTTTAATCGCATGACGGTGCCGATCATGATGGCGCTGATCTTCCTGATGGGAGTCGGCCCCGTGCTCCCGTGGCGCCGCGCCGATCCGGATGAGTTGAAGCGACGCTTCATCGTTCCGGCTGCCGCGTTCATGGCTGTGGTCGCCGGATCGCTGATCTTCGGACTGCGGCAGCCATACACGATCGTGGCGTTCGGCTTCGCCGCGTTCGCGCTTGCGGCCAACATCGGCGAGTTCGTCGCCCCGGCGCTGAAGCGAGTGCGCGCGCACGGTGAGTTCATCCTGCTCGCCCTGCTGCGCGTCGTGAACGCGAATCGCCGTCGCTACGGCGGATACGTGGCGCACATTGGCGTGCTCCTCATGGCGGCCGGGATCGCGGCGTCGTCGACCTTCAAGATCGAGCGGAACGTCACGCTGCGTCAGGGCGAGGTGCTGGAGTTCAAGGGCTATCGGCTCCGATTCGACGAGCTCTGGGGGCGCGAGGAGCCGCAGCGCTTCGTGATCGGCGCGGACATCGCCATCAGCCGGGAGGGCGGGAGTGAGAGCATCCTCCAGCCCAGACTCAATCTGTACGGCGCGAACCAGCCCATCACCACGCCGGCGGTCCGGAGCCGGCCCCACGAAGACGTCTACGTCACGCTCATGGCGTGGAGTGCCGAAGAGGGTGCGACGCCCACTGTGACGATCCGCGCCATCGTCGAACCGCTCCTCGTCTGGATATGGATCGGGGGCCTCATCGTAGGTCTCGGAGCGCTCATCTCGCTCTGGCCCGATCGCCGCCGCCGCAGGGGCGCGGCCCAGCGGCCTGCCGGTATCGCGGACGCGGAGCCGGTGCCTGTCGTCGTGACCGGGGAGCTGGCCGCCGCCGGCGCGAGCGCGGGTCAGGTCGCCGTGGCACGCGAGCGTACCCGACTCGGTCCGGAATCGGCAGGCAAGGGGATCCTGCCATGAAGTGGTCGCGAGCCGCGCTGGCGATGGTCATCGCCGTTCCCGTCATCGCCCTGTTGGTCCGATCGATGGGGAACGACCCGCGCATCATTCGTTCTACGCTCGTAGGGCGCGACGCGCCGCCGTTCGAGCTGGCCGTGCTCGAGAGCGAGGTGCTGCAGATGCAGGAGGGCGACACCATCCGACTCTCCGACTACCTCGGCGAAGTGGTGGTCCTCAACTTCTGGGCTTCGTGGTGCGGCCCGTGCCGAATCGAGCATCCCGCGCTCACGGCAGTTGCGGATGCCTATCGAGCCAGGGGCGTCCGGTTCCTCGGGGTGCTGTACCAGGATCAGCCGGAATCGGCGAGGCGTTGGCTGGACCAGCTCGGCGAGGTGTACCCCACGGTGCTGGATCCGGCATCGCGCGTGGCGATCGAATATGGCGTCGCCGGGATTCCCGAGACGTATTTCATCGCGCGCGACGGCCGAGTCGCCCACAAGTACTTCGGCCCGCTGTCGGTGGACACGCTCGTCACACACCTCGACGCGCTCCTGGCCGAACCAGCGCCCGCCGCAGAGTCCATGGTAGGTAATCCATGATCCGGGCGTCTGGCAGGTGGTTGCGCCGGAGCCCCCGTTCTGCGCCGGGCGCGCTTGCCATCCTCGCCGCGTTGCTCATGATCGCCTCGCCGGTGAACGCACAGGCGCAGGCGCCCGAGGTGGTCCTGGATTCCGTGCAGGAAGAGCAGGCGAGAGCGCTGGCGTCGGAGCTCCGCTGCCCGGTGTGCCAGGGGATGTCCATCGAGGACTCGCCGACGGAGCTGGCGGTCCAGATGAAGAACATCATCCGCGAGCAGCTCGCTGCGGGGCGGTCGCCGGACGAGGTCCGGCAGTATTTCGTGGACCGCTACGGCCAATGGGTGCTCCTCAAGCCGGAAGCGAGCGGCTTCAACCTGATCGTCTATGTGCTACCGTGGGCAGTTCTGCTCGGCGGCGGCGCGGTGATCGTCGTCGGCGTGCGCCGCTGGACGCGATCCGCGGGCGGGGACGATCAGCCGGCCGCGTCCACTCCGTCCGGGCAGTAAACCGCGCGCCGACGCCCTGCCCGAAACCTTCCCATCGGACAACCTCTTCCACGTCGACAGCGGCTCCTCGCCGGCGCCCGGGCACGCTCCTTCCGCTTCGTTCAGTTCCGGGCCTCGGGCTCCACACTGCAGCAACCTGGACGCGACCATAATCACAAACCCTCGATCGGTCGCCGTTGCGGCTTGTTAGCGGCGGCGACGCCAGTCCGTAGTGCCACGGGTGGACTGGATGGGGAGGCGCGCGGTCTTCGTGGAAACGCGCACAGCCGCGGCTGGGCTACGATTCCCGTCCTTCACATGAAGAGGTCGAGGTGCTCTTCGGGCGGTTATCGCGCCCACATCCGGTCATCCGCGACCGGCACCGGGGTTTGGCAATCCATCTGGCCGGTGAGCTCATGACCTGTTTTTTCGGTGGAGCATCGCCCGGGCGAGTCGCGAGCATGCCGATCGAGCACGCTCCGCCTGCAGCCCGGTTCTACACGCAGAACAGGGGCTGGCTGCGTCAGGTGTCAATTTTATCGGGAGGCACGCAAAACCCCGGCACGGAGGATGCCGTGCCGGGGTTTGCCACGACCGACCTGCTACGGTGGCGCCTGACTCAGGCGCGGGCGTCGGTCAGTTGTTCGGTACGACGATGTTGTCGCCACCGGCCGTGATCACGAACTCGGCGCGGCGGTTCTGGGCCCATGCGTCCTCGTTGCTCTCCGCGACGAGCGGCCGCTCTTCGCCGAAGCTGACCACGTCGAAGCGCCCGGCGTCGAGGCCCTGAGCCGCGAACCAGTCGCGGACCGCGTTGGCGCGGCGGAGGCCAAGTGCATCGTTGTACTCGATCGAGCCGCGCTCATCCGCGTGCCCCTCGATCTGGAGACGCAGGTTCGGGTTGGCCCGCAGGATCGGGAGCTTACGCTGCAGGACCGCCTGCGCGTCCGGCCGGATGTTGTACATGTCGAAATCGAAATGCACGCGCTCCAGCAGGATCGCACGGGCCTGCTCGGCAGTCATGCCGGCGGGCGGCGGCGGCGGTGCCTCAGCAGCCGGCGGCGGAGGCGGCGGCGGAGGAGGCGGCGGAGGCGCGGCAGCCACGACCTGCGGAGCGCGCCCGAACACCAGACTCAGGCCGGCCTGAATCCCGTAGTTGGTGCGGTCAGCCCACTCCACGCTGGTCTCCGGAGCCGGATTGGCGGGGCCAGGGATCTCGATGCGGTTCGAGTTCCAGTTCGCCGGCATGTGATCGATCGTCCCCTCGATCCGCAATGCAAGGAGCCGCGAGAGATAGATGCGCGTACCGACGATGCCGCCCAGACCGAAATCGGTGTCATCGCTGTGGTAGCGATTCATCACCCCGCCAGCGCCGAGCAGGAAGTCAACACGCTCGGCAAGAGGCAGGTTGAGGAGGAGTCGACCATGGATCGGGAGATACGTGTAGTCCACCTGAGGAGAACTCTCGAGCGCGGCATAGGAGATGTCGCCTTCGATGGCCAGGTGGCGC
>DATMSC010000477.1:0-5057 GCA_035565595.1 Longimicrobiales bacterium
CCTGGCCCTGGCCTTAGCCCTGGCCCTGTGCCGTCAACGACGGGGGGTTTCAGCACCCCGCCAACGGGTCTACATTGAGATTGGCTGGTCAGAACGTCCGTTAGCGCAGGGAGGGTTGGCATGGTAACGGAGAAGGAGATCCGGAAGGCCCTGCGGGGTGTCAAGGATCCGGAGGTCGGGCTGGATCTGGTGGTCCTCGGCCTGATCTATGACATAGAGATCGACGGCGGGCACGTCGACGTGACCATGTCGCTCACCTCGCCAATGTGTCCTGTAGCGCCGCAGATCGTGGAGCAGGCGAAGGCGGCAGTGGAGGCGGTGGAGGGGGTGGACTCCGCGAACGTGGATCTCACGTTCGACCCGCTGTGGTCGCCGGACCGTATCGATCCGATCATCCGGGCGACACTGGGGATCTGAGCCGGGATGACTCCCGTGCCGATGGATCGAACCGCTGAAATACGCGGCGCGCGGCTGGCGTGGCGCGAAGCCGGGAGCGGTGACGTCGTACTGTTCGTGCACGCCTTCCCGCTGGACAGTCGCATGTGGGCGCCGCAGCTCGCGGCGGCACCGGTCGGGTGGAGGTTTGTCGCACCGGACCTTCAGGGGTTCGGCGCTTCCGGCGTGGCGTCCGTCGGGGCACCGCTGACGATGGATGACATCGCCGACGACGTCGCCGGGCTCCTCGACCACCTGGGCGTGCAACGTGCCGTCCTGTGTGGGCTCTCCATGGGCGGATACGCGGCGTTTGCGTTCTGGCGCCGGCACGCGGACCGCGTTCGCGCACTCGTCCTGAGCGATACCCGCGTCGGCGCGGATACCGCGGAGGCCCGGGCGGGCAGGTTCTCGCTGGCGGAACGAGTGCTACGGGAAGGCAGCCGCGCCGCGGTCGAGGCGATGTTTCCGAAGATGCTCTCGCCGTCGACGGTCGCGCACCGGCCGGACGTGGCCGCGACGGTTCGCTCGATCATGGAGTCAGCGCCGCCTTCAGCCATCGTCCGGGCGCTGTATGGTCTGGCCGAGCGGCCCGACTCGACGGCCACGCTCCCCACGATCACCGCTCCCGCGCTCGTGATCGTGGGGGAGGACGACGCTGTTACGCCGCCCGCCGAGGCCGAGCGCATCGCCGACGGGATCCCGGGCGCCCGCCTGGTCCGCATCCCCGCCGCCGGCCATTTCCCCAACCTCGAAGCACCCGAAGCGTTCAACGGCGCACTGACGCAGTTCCTGGAAACACTGGCACCGGTGCAGGGCTAAAGGGTCGGGCGCGAGGGCTACACTGCGCTACGTGGTCCCGGCGTGAGCATGGCCCCGTCACACACGTGCGCGCACTCGCAGGAGCCCTCGCCACTCCGGAGCTTTCGGGACGCGGCCCCACTCCGCAATCGGCCCTCGCCACTGGCTTTGCCGCTACTCCAGATCGTCGCCGAAAAAATCAGCCTGCTCCAGCGAGGCTGCCGCGACAACCCCGTCGAGGTCGCTGTCGTCTTCCGCCCGCGGTGAGCTGGCCGGTCGCTCACGTTCCGCCACCCGGGCGACTTCCACGACCCGGTCGCCCGCATTCGGTTTCAGCACCTGCTTCCCCTGCGTCGCTCGTCCCTGAACGGGTACCTGCGTGGCCGGCACCCGCGTGGCAGCGCCACCCGCGGTGAGGACCATGATTTCGTCGCCGTCGACCAGCTCCTTGGCGGAAACGAGCGGGCCGGTCTTCGACGTCACGTCGAGCGCGGTGCTACCCAGCCCACCCCGCCGCTGGGCGGGGAAGTCCTGAATCGGCGTGCGCTTCGCGAAGCCGTTTTCCGTCACTGTGCAGAGCATCGATTCCCTGCGTACGGGGACCATCCCCACCACTTCGTCGCCCTCGCGAAGCTGGACGCCGCGTACGCCCTGCGCGGCGCGGCCCATGATCGGCACGTCGGATTCCGGGAAGCGGATCGCCTTGCCACGGCGGGTTACGAGCACCACGTCGCGGGTGCCGTCCGAGAGCTGAGCGTCCAGGAGGTGATCCCCCGCCCGGAGGATGATCGCGTTGATCCCGCCCGACCGGATGTTGGCGAACTGGTCCAGCGGCGTCCGCTTCACGGTACCACCGGCGCTCAAAAAGAGCAGGAAGCGGTCGGCTGAGAACTCCGCGACCGGCACCACAGCGGCGATCTCGACGTCGCGCCCGAGACCCAGGAGCTGGGAGAGCGAACGGCCGCGGCTGGAGCGGCCGCCTTCCGGGATGTCTTCCACCGAAATCGCGTGGGCCTGCCCGTCGCGCGTGAGACACACCAGCGTTTCGCGCGTGCTGGCCAGGAACACGTGCTCGAGGAAGTCGTCGTCGAGGGCTCCCGCGCTCGCGCGTCCGCCCGTCACACGGCGACGGTAGAGTGCGAGCGGGACCCGCTTGATGAAGCCCCGGTGGCTCAGCGTGACCATCACGTTCTCGTGCGCGACGGTCTCCGCGATCGCCGCCTCCGACGCCTCTTCCACGATCGTCGTGCGCCGGTCATCGCCATAGCGCGAGACCACCTCCTCCAGCTCGGCGAGCAGCAGCTCGAGCTGGAGCCGCTCGCTGCCGAGCAGCGCCTCCAGCTCCGCGATCTGGCGCTCCAGCTCGTCGAGCCTTGCCCGCAGCGTGTCCCGCTCCAGCGCCGTCAGCCTCGCCAGCCGCATGTTCAGGATCGCATCGGCCTGGGCTTCGCTCAGATCGAACCGGGATTGCAGCCGGGCCCTCGCCTCCTCGCGGTCCTTCGCAGCGCGGATCAGGGCGATGACCTCATCGATACTGTCGAGGGCGATGAGGAGGCCCCGCGTGATGTGCGCTTCCTCCCTCGCCTTCGCCAGATCGTGTGTCGACCGGCGACGGATGACCTCGAGCCGGTGGTCGCGGTACCGCTCGAGGAGCTCCTTCAGATTGAACTCGATCGGGGTGCCGTCATCGAGGGCCAGCAGGATCGCGCCGAAAGTGGATTGGAGATGCGTGTGCTTGTACAGCAGCTTCAGCACCGCTGCCGCCTTCGCGCCGCGTTTCAGCTCGATCACGACACGCATCCCGTCCCGGTCAGACTCGTCGCGCAGGTCGGCGACATCCTCCAGCCGGCGAGTCCGTACCAGCTCCGCGATCTGCTCGACGACCCTGGCCTTCGACACGCCGTACGGCAGCTCGGTCACCACGAGCTGCTCCTTTCCGCCCCGCAGCGACTCGCGCTGGACCCTCGCCCGCATGACCAGCCGGCCGCGGCCGGTGCGATACATCTCCCGGATCCCTTCCGCACCGACGACAAAGCCGCCGGTCGGGAAATCCGGGCCGGGCACGTACGCGATCAGATCATCGACATCGCAGTCGGGATGCTCGATCAGGTGCCGGACGGCGGCGCCGATCTCCCGCAGGTTGTGTGGCGGAATGTTGGTGCTCATCCCGACGGCGATCCCCGCGCTGCCGTTCACGAGCAGGTTGGGGAGCCTGGCAGGCAGGATCTCCGGTTCCTGGCGCTGAGCGTCGAAAGTGTCGGTGAAGGGGACCGTGTCCTTGTCCAGGTCGGCCAGCAGCTCCTCGGCGATGGGCGCCAGCCTCGCCTCGGTGTAGCGGTACGCCGCGGCGTTGTCCCCGTCGATCGAGCCGAAGTTGCCCTGCCCGTCGACCAGCGGGTAGCGCAGCGAGAAGTCCTGGACCATCCGCACGAGCGCGTCGTAGACCGCCGCATCGCCGTGCGGGTGGTACTTGCCCAGCACCTCACCGACCACCGTCGCGCTCTTCTTGTACGGGCGGGTGGGACCCAGCCCGACCTCGTGCATTGCGTAGAGGATGCGCCGGTGCACGGGCTTGAGCCCGTCCCGGACGTCCGGGAGCGCGCGCTGGACGATCACGCTCATCGAGTAGTCGAGAAACGACTCCCGCATCTCGTCTTCGATGAGGCGGGGAAGTACGCGATCCTTGACGTCTTCGGTGGACATCGGCTTCTTCCGGTTCACTGATGGATGCTGGCCATACCTCCGCTACCGCGCCCGGCGGACGTACCTGTCCCTACCGGAAAACACTGGAGGTGGGAAGTATTACCCCGGACTGGCCGAAAGGGTGCCGCGCGTGTGTGCGCGTGCGCGCGTGCGCGGCGGCACTGCCGTTGTGTGGCAAAGGGCTAACCAGGGCGAGGGCGAGGGCTGAGGCCAGGGCTAGTGGTTCGCGGCCGGGTAGGATCCCGGCAGTGTTCGACCACCGTTGGATGGCAGCGTTCCTGGCGATGCGCGACACGGCGGACTACAGCTCGGAAAGCACGAATCCAGAATCGAGCTACCGAAGCAGCGTTCCGCGACGGCGGTGACACCTCCCGGCCATTAGCCCTAGCCTCAGCCCTAGCCTAAGCCCTTGCATGCAGTTTCACGCAACGACGCAGTAGTCCTCCATCTCACGCCACCCGGCTGCATTGAGCGCTGCGCGGATCTCCTCACGCGCGCCGGGTGATCCGACGGCGCCGAGCGCGAAGGCGCCGCGGAAAGCCTCGATTCCGGCTGGCGCAATCACGGGCGCGCCGTGGATCGTCTGGCCGATCTTGCGCGGATCCAGGTCGACGAAAGCGAGGATGCGCTCGCCCTGGCCGGCCAGCTCCTTCGCCATGGCCTTGCCGATGGGCCCGGCGCCCCACACCACCACACCGTTGCGCCCGGCGAGGAGCGTGCGCCGGAGGAAATGGACCCTGCACCTGCGGAAGGCATCGTGGCCGTAGCGCGGGTCAGTGCGTGAGGCGCGATTCGCACCCTCACGCCAGTGGAGCAACACTTCCGGAACGTTGGCCAGCCCGAACCCGCCCTCCCAAAGGCGCAAAACCAGATCATAGTCCTCCGGCCACCCCATGTCGCGGTACCGGCCGACCGCCCGGAACGCGTCCGCGCGGACGAAGAGCGTCGGGTGCGCGATCGGGCATTCCACGAAGATGTCGCGGGCGAGGTCGCCGGGTGCGGTCAGCGCGTTCAGCCAGGCTTCATACCTGCGGGCCCCGTCGCGCAGTTCGGCACGCGGGAAGTAGCGAACGCGCGTGCCGCACGCGCCCACACGAGGGTTTTCCGCGAGAAATGCAACC
>DATMSC010000478.1:0-2398 GCA_035565595.1 Longimicrobiales bacterium
CGGTCATCTCAGCACCTGGGGTTCGCATCCGCGCTGGCTCGTGGAGCGGTGGGTTGCCCGATTCGGCGCAGATGGTGCCCGCGATCTCGTCGAGGCGAACAATCGTCGCCCGGAACTGTATCTCCGGGTGGTCGGGATACCGATGGGCATGGCAGCCGAGCGTCTCGCCGCGGCCGGTATTGCCGTGGAGCCGGTTCCCGCCGTCCCGGGTGCGCTGCGCGTGCTGCCACCGGCGACGGCGTCCGAGGCGCTCGCCGTGGTACCGGCGATCGTGCAGGACCCGGCGGCCGGGCTGGTGGTCCAGTATTCGGCGGTGCCGCCCGGCGCCCGGGTCGCGGATCTGTGCGCCTCGCCGGGCGGGAAGGCGGTCGCGCTAGCGGAGCGCGTGGCCTACGTCGTCGCAGCGGACGTCTCCTGGCAGCGGGTGCGCCGCTTGCGGGAGAACCGCGATCGCCTCAGCCGCATGATCCGGCTTGGGCTGGGGATCGTGGTGGCGGACGCACGGATGCCGCCGGTCAGGCCGCTGGATGCCGTGCTCGTGGATGCACCGTGTACGGGTACGGGTACCTTCCGTCGGCACCCCGATGGCAAGTGGAGGATCCGCGAGGAGGAACTTGGCAAACTGGTCGCGCTGCAGGCAGAGCTACTGGATGGTGCGGCCACGGCGGTAGCCGTGGATGGCCTGCTGATCTACGCGACCTGCTCGCTCGAACCGGAGGAGAACGAGGCGCAGGTGGAGGCGTTCCTCGATAGGCACCCCAACTTCGAACGTGCATCGGCCCCGCCGGACGTCGAAGCTCGTGCACTGGACGAGGCAGGGCAACTGTCGGTGCGGCCGCACGAGCTGAATTTCGACGGCGCCTTTGCGGCGCGGCTCCGGAGAGTTGCATGAGCCCGGTCATGACCGATTCGCTCAGGCGGCGGAAGCGCCCCCGCGGCAGTGCGGGGAGCGGACGCCGTTCCGTAGCGCGATCTGGGTCGGGTATCCGGTGGGGCCGCTGGCTGGCCTGGATCACAGGACTGAGCGCGATCGCGTTCGGCGCGGGGTGGGCGGTGGCCGTCTTCGTGATCTTCCCCCCACCACCGCCACCCGGTGACATGGTAGCGGTCCCCGATCTGGTAGGGCGGCAGCTCGCCGAAGCCGAACGCCTCGTCGCCGAAGCCGGCCTCGGTATTGAAGCCACCGACGAGCTTCCGCATGGGACGCAAGCCCGCGGCGTCGTCCTGGCGCAGAGCCCACTGGGCGGGCAGCGGCTCCGGCCCGGATCGGCGGTCAGGCTTGCGGTCAGCAGCGGGCCCCGGCGCGCGCGCGTGCCGGACCTGGTCGGGCTGCCCGCGTCAGCAGCGGTGCCGCTGCTGACGCGCGCGGGTTTCGACGTGATCGTGGAACGCGAGTACGTCCCTGGCGCGCAGCTCGGCCAGGTGCTTCGCAGTATCCCCGCACCCGGCGGGGAGTTTACGTTGCCGGTCGAGGTGACGCTCACTGTGACGGCGGACTCGATGACCGTGCTCCTGGAGTCGCTTGGCCTGTCCATCGATGCGCTCGGCAGGATCGTCGATTCGCTCGGGCGGCCGATCGACTCAGCAGGGTACCCGCTGGATTCGATCGGATTCCCGCTGGATTCCCTGGGGATCTTCATGCCCGGCGATTCGCTATTGCCGGGAGAGTCCGGTGGTGAGCTGCCCGACGCTGAAGACTCGACGGGCGACTTCGCCTCGCCTCCGTCCGGTCCCGCGGGCGGGCAGGACCCGGTCGACTCGCCATGAGCACGCGGGCGCCCCGCTGGCTCGCGACGGCAGCGGTGTCGACCGCTCTCATCGCGGTCATCGCCCTCGGCTGGAAGGACCGCGAGCGGTTCCGCGCCGTCCGGGCCGGGGATGAAGCGCCCGAATTCGTGCTGCCCGATCTCAACGGCGACAGCGTCGCGCTGTCGTCGCTCCGCGGCCAGGTCGTTCTGGTCAACGTGTGGGCGACCTGGTGCCCGCCGTGCATCTGGGAGATGCCGGCGATGGAGCGGGCGTACCAGGAACTGGCCGGCCGCGGTTTCGAGATCGTCGCGGTCAACGTCGACGTGGGATCGGACGACCCCGCCCGGAACTCCCTCGTGGCCGCGAACGTCCGCGATTACGTCAACGAGCTCGGAATTACGTTCACGGTACTTCGGGACCCGGGTGGGGCTGTCGAGCGGGCGTACAGTGTGGAAGGCCTGCCCACGTCGTTCCTCATCGATCGCAAGGGGCGCATCGTGCATCGGCTGCTCGGACCGGCCGAATGGGACCAGGATCCGTATCGATCGATGATCCTCGAACTCCTGGAGTCGTGAGCGGTGGCGTTGCTGCCGGAGTTCAGCCGCAACTGGACACTCAAGCTGATCGCGTTGATCCTCGCCATTCTGTT
>DATMSC010000479.1:0-5859 GCA_035565595.1 Longimicrobiales bacterium
GTCGCGATCCAGCCGGGCGCCCGGGTTACGGTCAGCATTCGGCTCGCCACCGCTGCCGCGGTTCTGGAGGGAGTCACGGCGAGCGTCGAGCGGCAGACCGGTATCGCCATCCGCGAGCTCGGCCGTCAGCGGATCACGCCGCGGCAGATCAGGATGGTGCCGGTTCCCGGCGGATCGGGTGACCTCGCCAGTTTCCTCCAGACGCTCCCCGGTGTCGTGACGACGGGCGATCGGGGCGGCCAGCTCTTCATCCGCGGCGGATCCCCTGCCGAGAACCTGGTGCTGATCGACGGCATCCCGATCTTCCAGCCGTTCCATATCCTCGGATACTACTCGGCGTTCCCGGAGCAACTGGTGCGGAGCGTCGACTTCTACGCCGGTGGTTTCGGCGCGCGCTACAACGGCCGCACGTCGTCCGTGCTCGATGTCCACATGCGCGACGGCACGCCCGCCGGCTTCACGGCCTCCAGCTCGCTGAGCCCGTATCTCGCCGAGGTGCTGACCGAGGGACCGCTGGGGTCGGCAACCTGGATCTTCTCGGCGCGGCGCTCACTCATCGAGGAGACGAGCGAGACACTCCTCGGCACCACGCACCCGATCACCTTCGACAACCAGTTCCTCAAGGTTTCGTATTCGGAGCAGGAGAACATGCGCTGCTCCGCCCTCATGATGCGCACCTCCGACCGCGGCCGGCTCGATCCCCTCGAGACGGTTTCGCACGTGGGGTGGAAGAACTTCGTGCTCGGGGGGCGTTGCGTTGCCCTTCTCAGCGACCTGCTGCGGCTGGTCGAGGTGAACTTCAGCCTGTCGTCCGTCGAGAACGCCGCCATCAGCCGGGGCTCGTCGAGGTTCATTTCGAAGCTCACTCGCGTCCAGCACGACGCACACATGACCAACCTGATCGGCTCCGTCCCGATCTACGCCGGCTACCATCTCTACGCCGATCTGCTGGACCTCGACCTGACGGAGCTGTTCGACATCACCCGCGGTGAGGACGAGATCCTCGGGATGGGTGTGTACGGCGAGGCGTCCATCAAGGCGGGGCCGTGGGTCGAGCTGCGACCGGGGGTGGTGGCGTCGGTGTGGCCAAACCCGAGCCTCGAGCCGCGGCTGCGGGCGAGCTGGCAGCCCTTCGCCGACCGGCCGGATGACCTGCTCCAGGCGGCGGTGGGCTACTACCGCCAGGAGCTCATCGGGCTCACGGACATGCGCGACGTCGGCTTCGTCTTCACCTCCTGGATGCGCTCCCGGCGGTTCTGGCACAACGACGAGACGCTGGCGCTCGAGTCCGTGCACGGCATCCTCGGCTGGCAGCAATCGATTGGCGACCGCTTCAGCTATTCCGTCGAGGGGTGGGTGAAGCGCATCGACAACGTCCCCGTGCCGCGCTGGAGCGCCGAGGCCTGGTTCCAGACGGACCTGATCCCCGCCAACGGCCCGGCGTACGGCGCCGACATCCGCGCCGAATACGTGACACCGGTCTTCTACGGAATGCTGGGCTACGGGTACGGTTGGCTCGAATTCGAAGCCGCGCACAACGACTTCGGGATCTGGTTCGGCGAACCGGTCCAGCGGTTCCATCCGCCCCACGATCGGCGGCACCAGTTGAATGTGGTGGGGAGCCTGGACTTCGCCGGCTTCACCGCGTCGCTCCGGTGGCAACTGGGGAGCGGTCTGCCCTTCTCGCGCCCTCTCGGCTTCGACGAGAACTTCGACTTCTCCTGGGACCTCCACGACGTGGCCGCGAATCTGGGGACACCGCGGGTCGTGCTCGACAGGCCGTTCACCGCCAGGATGCCGGTCATGCACAGGCTCGACCTCAGCATTGGCCGCGGCATCGACATGCCCCTGGGCAGGCTCGAGCTCCAGGCCGGCGCCATCAACGTGTACGACCGGCCGAACATGTTCTACTACGATCTGTTCACCGGCGGGAGAGTCGACCAGCTCCCCATCGCGCCGTACGCGGCGGTTTCGTTGCGGGACGCGTTCTGATCCGGGCGGGGAGGAGCCGGGCATGGTCGGGCCGAAGCACATGCCGGGCCGCGGGTGCGACACGGGCAAAGAACGCTCGCCTCTTCGCGGCCGCAACGATGATCCGAGCCGGGGCGGACATGACGTCGTGGCACCGGGTCACCGGGGCGGAAGCTGTTCGTGGATCCGGTCCGTCCGGTCGATGGCGAGATGCCTCGCAAAGGTGATGCTGATTCCGCTGGCGGCGTGCGATGCCACGTTCCAGCCGCTGGAGGATGAAGAGCGTGCCTTCTCGATCTACGACGGATACCTGAATCCGGCCGCGAACATTCAGTGGATCCGGGTCATGCTGTGGCGCAAGACGGTCTTCACCTCCCCGGGCCCGGACGGGGTCACCGTGAGCCTGGTCGAGCTCGGCAGCGGTCGGACGCTCGAAGTGCGGGACTCCGTATTCCATCACGTCGCCAACGAGACGTTGGCTCGGCAGGCGTGTACGTTCACAACTACTGGACCACCGACCCCATCCGCCGGGGTGAGACGTACCGGCTCACCGCCACCGGCCCTGACGGGGAGACCGCTACCGCAGACGTTCCGATTCCGGAGGACTACCACGTGACCGTGCGCCTCCAGCAGCGGTCGTCGTCGGTCGATGCGATCGACTACGTCCAGATGGCGGGGGGTCCGCAGCGCGGCCTTCGTGCGGACCAACGGGAGGGTGCGCACGAGTTGTTTCCCCGGCTGGCAGCAGTTGCGCCATCAGGTTCCGCGGGGGAGCGTGGATCCACATTCCATTCCGGTCTCGAAGACCTTCGGCCTGCCGCTACCATCCGGGTGCGCTCCCCAGACCGCGGAGAGGTACGAACCGTGGTTGGTTGGTTCCGACAATGCCTGGCCGTGGGGGAATCAGGTGGTTCCGCGCACCACGTCGGCGACGTCCGGCAACTCGATGGCCATACTGGACGTGCCAACCGATCTGTCCAATGCAGTGGGGCACCTCGGCGGGATACTCATCAAGGTCGTTCCGTACGAGTGGTCCCCGAATACATCGAGTTCAGGGACACGCTCGAGCTCGAGCCGGGAGAGCACCGGACGCTGGACGTGCTGCTCGAGCGCGTCGACGGATGTCAGGCACCATGAAGGCAAACCCCAGGCGAGGCGATATGCACGGTTTGCGGCTACGTGGCAGCGTTGACGTGTCGGCGTCGATGCTGGCTCTGATTGCGTCCATGATGGTTACCGCCTGCGAAGCCACCTTCGCGCCGATCGAGCAGACCGAGCTGGCGTTCTCGATCTTCGGGTACCTCGACCCGGACGCGGACACGCAGTGGGTGCGCGTGATGCCGCTCCGTCCGCTGGTTCTCACGTCACCGGAGCCGAGCGGGATCCAGGTCACGCTCGAAGAGCTGGGCACCGGGCGGATGCTGGTGCTCAGGGACTCCGTCTTCCGGCACGACGCGGTTCTGGATGTCGGCACGGCCGGGGCGTTCGTCCATAATTTCTGGACCACCGAGCCGATCGTGCGCGGCGAGACGTACCGGTTCACGGCCATCTCACCGGACGGGGAGGAGTCAACGCTGGATGTCCCGATCCCGAGTGACTATCTCGTGTCGGTGATGCTCACCCAATCCCCGGCGCGGGACGCGATGGATATCCTGCGTGTGGAGGGAGTCCCGAGACTGGCATTCGTCCGGGTCCAACGCGATGTCGCCGATGGCTGCACGGATTCGAGGTGGGAAGTCCGATATCAAGTGCCGGCGCAGGGCACCGACCCGCACAACATTCCGATATCGAAGAGGGTGGGGACGCTCGACGAGAGGCGGTGTGCGCTCATCAGCGATCGCCTGGACATCTGGGTCGTCGGTTCCGTGCGCCCGTGGCCGTGGGCGGATCAGTTGACGCCCCGGCAGACGACAATGTTTTCCAGCAACTCTCTTTCGATACCCGACGTCCCCACAGAGCTCGGCAACGCCGTGGGACACCTGGGCGGTGTGGTCATCCAGAGGGTTCCGTACGAGTCGTGCGCGATCGTCGGCGCAGAGCCGCTCCCCCAGTACTGCGTCCTGACGTATGACGGCGCCGGTGGAAATCTCACGGGCCAGATCCGCGACTGTCACGGAATCGTGGATCTCGCGGACATGGAGTTGGAGCCGCTCGAGTTCGACGCAGCGGGACACAAGAGGATCAGGTCCACGAATTCCCAGCCGGAAGGCAGGTACCGGTTCCACGCCCTCGAGACTGGCGTGCCGTACGAGCTGACGGTGTCGCACACCCAGACCCTATTCGTGCCGTGGCTAGCTGACCCTCTGGTAACCTTCCCCAGGCAGCACGTCGACACTCTCGTATTCCAGCCAGGCGAGTACCGGACGCTGGACGTCGTGCTGGAGGCGGTGTTTTGCTGATGCGTGGTGCGCGGTCGGCGAACCCTCAGGGTGGGGCGTACCCGGACAACGAAGGGCTGTCTATGTCGTGCGTCGAGCGGAAGGGCGATCGTGACCCGTTACGTCTGCCTGAGTCCCGCCGCGACGCCACATTCGACCGTGGTTGTCGGCACTTCGTGCAGGTCCGGACGCTCAGGAGCATGCCTCCGCAGCGCCGGGGCCGGAGCCCGGCGCGGGATCGAGCGTAAAGCGCACGATTTCGATGACCGGCGCCCCGGCTTCATCCTCCGTCAGCCAGTATCCCCCGCGTGAGCCGGAGAACCACGCCAGAGTCTGCTCCTTCCTCATGGCAAAGCCGTTCGCGGGACTCGGCACTTCCAGATCCGTATAGACGCCGTGCGCCAGCACCACCCGGGCGTCGGGACCCTGGACTTCGTGGTGAATCTCGTACGAACCCGAGGAGGCATCCCGAAAGACGGCAGGATAGGCAATGACGAGTCCCTCGGGGTCGACGAAGAGTCTCCCGACGGTGGACATGTACGGACTTCCGCTATGGTCACCCCGTGCCGGTACGGGAAACCAGCTCGCGGGCCGGTGAATCGTCCGGAGCACCCGTCCATCGGTGCTCCATTGTTCCAGGGTGTATCTTCTTTCGGATCCGCGGCTGTCTGCGACCCAGAAGCTGTCGCCGCCCCCATACGCTGAAGGACGATCGACACCTCCAGGACCACGGTCCTCATCCCTGATCGTGCGAATGACCGATGGACATTGCCCTGCGAATCGAAAATCTAGAAATACCGGGCGTCGCCTGAGACAACGGGAGCAAAGGTACTGAGGAGAGTATTGTCGGGGAGCGCATGTACGTAGATCGGGTGACCGGGATCGTTCTGCAGACACCGAACGAAGGTACCGGCGGAATCGAACACTGACCACACCGACCCTCCCGGGGCGTGCAGCGTATCACCGGGCCCGACGACTCCAATGACCGTGCCCCGCATCTCGCCAGGGCCATCTCCACGCCGGCCTATGGTTCTTACATAGGAGCCGTCGGGCGCCCACAACGCGATCTCGCCAGGGTTGTACGTGGCGGTATAGAACCGTCCACGGGAGTCAAGGGGTACGGGCGGCGCCGGCAGCGAGATGGAATCGTCGAGGGCGAGGCGCAGCCGGACGCCGGTCGGGACCACATTCATCACGCGCGGTGGTGCCTCCGCATCTTCGATGATCACCCATGCCGGGTCGCGGGTGACCCCCTGATTGCTCGAGCCAGCGCACCCCGACGCCAGTACAGTGGCTGTACCGACGACCATCGGACAGAGGTGGATTCCAGCGTCGCACAACGACCATCACCGCGTCATGGGTTCATTGCACTACTGATCGCTTTCCACCCCCTCCCTCGCCCAGCCCCGCGCGCGTTCCACGGCGCGGGCCCAGCCGGCGAGGGACGCACGCACGGATTCAGGATCGCCGGCGGGCCGGAACGTCCGGTCCTCGCGCCAGAGCGCGGCTA
>DATMSC010000480.1:0-1505 GCA_035565595.1 Longimicrobiales bacterium
AACTCTTCGTCCTCGTCGTTGCCGAAGTGGGTGTGGATGATAGGGAACTCCAGGCGCAGCTCGAGGGGGTCCGCCGAAGCCATCCCGGTGGACTCGATGCCACGGACGAGGACGTGCCCCATCGTGTATTTGCCGGTCACGCCCAGGGCGAGCCGACCCGCGGCGGTTTCTGCAATGGGTAGCCCGATGCTAGCGGCGCCGGTCGTGTACGCCGTCACGTCGAGACGCGACCTGGACAGGTCGATCTCGCGCGGGGTGCCGTCCTGGTCAGCGTTGCCGAACATGATCAACTCGGCGATGCCTGGCGCGAGGTTGGCGCTGATGGCGAGGGTAGTCCCGACCTGGAAGGCGACGGGCCCGGCCTGCAGAGCCAGGCCGGTGACGTGGCTACCGGCTCTGCCGGTTTCGCCACTGGCGCGTTTGATCCGGTCCAGCCATTCCCGCCTGGTCTCGAAAGGCACCTCCTGCCCCGCATAGTCCGCCAGCTCCATGACCGTCAACGGGCCGAGCCCCGCGATCGCGGCGATCGTGCCGAAGGTGAAGGAAAACCCGGGATTGTCCGCCATCCCCAGCCCGGCGGGGTTCCATGCGACCGCGCTGTATCCTCGCGCGGCTGCGGTGAAATTCTCGGCCATTGCGAGCGCGGCGGTGCTCGGGTTGGGTATCTGGGCAACGGCATGCCGTGGGAGGGCCGCGCCCGCGGCAATCGCCAGAACCACGGCGAGTTGGATCGTTCGGGCGTTCACAGGTCACCCCCTCCGAGGCCGAGGATTAGCTCGAACTCGACCCTCGCATCGATCTGAATCTCCTGGTTCGGGCGCACCGTGACGCCTTCGGGCGGGGCGTCCACGCTCCCATGGACCGACAGCAAGAGGCGCTCGTCCAGCACCTGTTCAAAATCCGACCGTGACAGGACCACCGATTGCCAGACGTCCCCGGTCTGATGCGCTGCGACGCTGATCCCGCGCACCACCTGGTTACCATTCCCGGTGACACGTAGCTGGAGGTCGCCGGCGACCGCGAACGGGTTTTCAATCGCGAGCCGGACGGCACCGCCGCGGATCCGCTCGCGAAGGGATTCGTGGATATCCGAGAGGTCGAGATCGATCTCTTCCACGTCGACAGACCTGTCCTCCACACGCAGCACGGCTTCCTCGATCAGGATGTCCCGTGGCCGGAGCACGACGGACATGCTGCGGTTCCGGTCGATGAACGTCGGGCTGCCCGGCGGCGACACGAGCACGGCCACGGCAACGAATTCGCCGGTGACGACGCCAGGCGTGATCGGGACATCGCGCACGATGGTGGCGCCGCTGGGGAAGGGTTCGTCGATCGCGATCGAGCCGATCACGCTGCCCTGATTCATGATCGCGATGGTAAGGACGCCGGACGCGCCCGGCCCGGGGCGGAGCGGGTCGAAGCCGAAATCGTGCGTAATCTCGAGCCGGGCGACGCCGCCGGCGAGGGTAGCGGAGATGACGTCCTCGGGCATGAACGCGGTGACC
>DATMSC010000481.1:0-2987 GCA_035565595.1 Longimicrobiales bacterium
CCGCCACCGTGGGGCGGGAGATGTATCCGCGCTGCGCACGGCAGTGCCTCTCGCCGGCCTGCACGTAATACGAGTTGAAGAGGTACGCGTAAGTCGGGTCGATCGGGCGGTAGCCGGGGGAGTGGGGGAGTAGCAGGAAGGTCTCGAAGAACCAGCTCGTGTGGGCGAGGTGCCATTTCGTCGGGCTCACGTCGGGCATGGACTGTACGACGTAGTCCTCGGTGGCCAGCCCCTCGCAGAGCGCCTCCGTCGCGGCGCGCACCTCCGCGTAGCGCAGCGCCAGGGCCCCGGTCGACCGCTCGCCCGAAGACGCACCCGGTCGTCTCTCTATCGTACCCGTCCGTATCACGACCCTGCCTCCACGATCAGGGCGATGCCTCGTCCCGCCAACCGGCGCATCCCCCGTTCCATCGCGCCGGCAACGCTCCAGCCTGCTACCCGATCGATGTACCGCATGCGCCGCCGGCGGACCCGGCCGCAGAGCGAAGAATGTATTCCCGGCCGGCGCGCGTGCAAGCGACGGCGTCCACAAACGGTTATCATCGCACGGGAGGCGCGCGAGGAACGCGCCGGTCCCGCCGGTGGTACTCTCTCCCGGCGTTTTTTTCTCGAACTTTCACGATGAAACAATGGGAAGAGTCCTGATCGGCGTACTGGCGGGCGTGCTCGGCCTCGGCGCGGTGCGCTTCATCGGCGTGGAGCCGGCCAGACCGGTGCACTACCACGCCAACTTCGCGGTGTTCGTTGACGGAACGCGGCTGGACCTGACCGCGGACCGGTACATGGAAGATGTGGCCGCCTGCAGCGCGAGCGAGGACATCCTCCCCGCACAGCGCGTGCACCTCCACAACGGCGACCAGGACGTGGTCCACGTGCACCACGGCGGCGTGACGTGGGGCCACCTCTTCCAGAATCTCGGATTCGGCCTGGGCGAGGACTATCTCTACGCCGACGACGGGCGGCGATGGAGCGCCGACGGCGAGCGCACCCTCAAGTTCATCGCCAACGGCTTCGAGGTCGCGACGCTGCACGACCGGATGATCCGCCCCGGCGACCGGGTGCTCGTCAGCTTCGGCCCGGAATCCATGGCGGAAGTCGTCGCGAGCCAGTTCCCGCAGGTCGCGAGCAATGCACCGGATTTCGATGTGATGAACGATCCGGCGGGGTGTGCCGGCGCATCTGCGGCGCCGACGTTCCTCGAAAGGCTGCGCGCGGCGTTCTGGCAGTAACGGCGCCGCGCGGTGTTCGCCTGAGCGCGCTCAGGCGAGGGGCCGACCGCAGACACACCGCCGGCCGGCCCCGCTACCATCAATCCCTTCGAACGGCGGGGGCCGCGTTGGACCCGACGTTGTTGACCGCCGTTACGACGCCATTCGCGTCGCGGGTCAGCTCCAGCTCGGCCGGGCGGCCGGTCAGCCAGAGCCTGTCGAGCGACGACGGGATCCCGCGCACCGCCGGGTTGTTCCCCGCGCGCACCATGATCTCGCCATCTTCGATCGTGATCACGAACGCCGGGTTCTGGCTCTCCCCGCGATAGAACGATCCTGCCGTGCCCTGGAGCTGCGCCGGCGTAAGCGCGACGGCCGCGGGGCGGTAGTCCGGCCCGGGCTCCGGCCGCTCCTCGATTCGCCGGATCCAGATGTTTCGATAGCGGACCAGCTCATTGTGGTCCTGGATGGTGAGCGGCAGCTCGTCGGCGTGTGGCGTATAGCCGTAGGGCGGCGGCGGCGAGGTCGGCCCGTAGAGCACTTCGTTGTTCTGGACCAGCACGCCGTTGTGGAGCACCGTGACGCGCGCGGGCTCCAGCAGGGTGCCATCGTCGTTGAAACGCGGGCGCCGGAAGAAGATGTCGTAGGTCTGCCACTCCTGCGGCGGACGGCTGGCGTTCACCAGCGGCGGATACTGCCCGTAGACCGACGCAACCATCCCGTCCGCGTACGTGTCCTCGTAGTCGTACGAGTCCAGCACCTGGATCTCGTACTGCCCCATGATGATGATCCCGCTGTTGCCGCGATTCTGCCCCTCCTTGAACGGCGGCCCCGGCGAGGCCCACTCGACGTGGAGCTGGATGTCACCGAACGCTTCCTTCGTGCGGATCGAGCCGGTCCCCGGCGCGACCTCCATGTAGCCGTCGCGGATGGTCCAGCGGGCCGGCTGGGGCGAGTTTTGGGGCCCGGTGACGAAGGCCGAGAGATCGGTGCCGTCGAACAGGACGATGGCGTCGGAAGGCGGCGGCACCGGCTGGTCGCCCGGCGCCGGCGTGACCACCGGCGGGAACGGCCGGGTAAGCTCGTGCTGCCGCCATCCGGAAGGCGCGTCACCCGTCTGCGCCATGGCGGGCATCGTGATCGCCACGACAGCAAAAGCTGCTGCGAAGGGAACGGCCGGAGTCCATCGGGAATTTGCGCGCATGGTCATCACCAGAGGAGCGGGTCATCGGTCTCCACGGGAGTCGCGGCTCGACGCACGCCACCGCCGGTGACCGGCCGGCGCCGGGCACGGCGAAATCGTCGATGTAGCCGCGTGGAGCCAATGTAGGCCGGTCCCCGGCACACGACAAGCTTTCAGGCCTCCGCGCCGCCATCGCCGGGCCGGGCGCGCCGCAGAAGTCTCGAACCCGTCACCGGGCGAGCCCGCGGCGCTGCCCTATCGGCCCCGAAGTAGCCTGACCGGCTCGGATCACCCGGTCTCTATCACCACACCGGCTCGAACGAAAACGAGACGGGTGGTGATGCGCGCCGGGTCCATGCCGTACGTCGCGGCGAGCCCCTTCCGGTACGCCTCGAGCTGTGGCGCGTAGCGGGCGGCGCGGCGGGCGAGGTCGTCGCTGTCGGCCGACACGTCGTCCGTCTTGAAGTCCAGGATCTCGGCCGCCCGGGGCTCACCATCGCCATCCGGTATCAGCACGACCCGGTCCATGATCCCTTCGACGATCACGTCGCCGTCGCGGTGCGCGAAGGCCGCCTCGCGCAGGACTCGGGCATCGG
>DATMSC010000482.1:0-7118 GCA_035565595.1 Longimicrobiales bacterium
TACGAGGCGATCCGCGCCATGCGGCGCGAAGGTCAGATCGACGAGCACCGCACCGACGGCAGCCTCATCGCCGACTACATCAAGGCGGCGAGCAAGGGCATGCTCAAGGTCATGGCCAAGATGGGCATCTCGACGCTGGCCAGCTACAAGGGTGCCCAGATCTTCGAAGCCGTCGGGCTGCACCACGACGTGGTCGAGCGCTGCTTCGCCGGGACCGCGAGCCGGGTGTCGGGGGTGAGCTTCGACATTCTGGCGCAGGAAGCGCTCCGCCGCCACGAGCGCGGCTACCCGCGTGTCACGACGACCGAGCCGCTCCGTCTCGCCAATCCGGGCGAGTTCCACTGGCGCGCGAACGGCGAGCGCCACGGCTGGAACCCCGAGACGATCGCGGCGCTCCAGATCGCCGCGCGGACGGACAGTCGCGAAGCGTACGAGCGCTTCTCCGCCCTGGTCCACGAAGACGCGCGCTCTCGCAACGCGCTCCGGGCGCTCCTCCGCTTCCGCAAGGGCACGCCGGTCCCGCTCGAGGAGGTCGAGCCGGCGACGGAGATCATGAAGCGGTTCTGCACCGGCGCGATGAGCTTCGGCGCGCTGTCGCAGGAGGCGCACGAGACGCTGGCCATCGCGATGAACCGCGCGGGCGGCAAGTCGAACAGTGGTGAGGGCGGCGAGGATCCGGCGCGCTACCATCCGCTGCCGAACGGTGATTCGCGTCGCTCGGCGATCAAGCAGGTGGCATCCGGGCGCTTCGGCGTCACGATCAACTACCTGACGAACGCGACGCAGATCCAGATCAAGATGGCGCAGGGCGCGAAGCCCGGTGAGGGCGGCGAGCTCCCCGGCCGGAAGGTGAGCGCCGACATTGCGCGCGTGCGCCACACGACGCCGGGCGTG
Organism: Longimicrobiales bacterium; assembly: GCA_035565595.1. Taxonomy (GTDB): domain Bacteria; phylum Gemmatimonadota; class Gemmatimonadetes; order Longimicrobiales; family RSA9; genus DATMSC01. The sequence continues at coordinate 895 of DATMSC010000482.1, forward strand.
ATGCTCATCAGTCCGCCGCCGCACCACGACATCTACTCGATCGAGGACCTGGCGCAGCTCATCCACGATCTCAAGAACGCGAACCCGTCTGCGGCGATCAGCGTCAAGCTCGTCGCTGCCGTCGGCGTGGGCGCGATCGCGGCGGGCGTAGCCAAGGCGCGTGCGGACCATATCCTGATCTCGGGGCACGACGGCGGGACGGGCGCGTCGCCGCTGACCAGCATCAAGCACGCGGGGCTCCCCTGGGAGCTGGGCCTCGCCGAGGCGCATCAGACGCTCGTCCTGAACGACCTGCGACAGCGGGTCCGCCTCGAGACGGACGGGCAGCTCCGGACCGGGCGCGACGTGATCATCGCGGCCATGCTCGGCGCCGAGGAGTTCGGCTTCTCGACTGCGCCGCTGATCGCGCTCGGCTGCATCATGATGCGCAAGTGCCACCTGAACACCTGCCCTGTCGGCGTTTGCACGCAGGACCCGGTGCTCCGGGCGAAGTTCGCGGGGCAGCCGGAGCACGTGCTCAACTACCTGTACATGGTGGCGGAGGAGGCCCGACGGATCATGGCGCAGCTCGGCTTCCGGAGCATCTCTGAGCTGGTCGGGCGCGCCGACATGCTGGAGCCGGATCCCTCGATCCGGCACTGGAAGGCCGACCGGCTGGACCTCTCGTCGCTCCTGGTCCGCGTGCAGCCGCGCAATCCGGACGATGCGGTGCACTACACGACACCGCAGCAGCACGGCCTCGACGGTGCGCTGGATCACCAGCTCATCGCGGCCGCGCGGCCAGCGCTCGAGCACGGCGAGCAGGTCCGTATCGCCCTGCCCATCCGCAACACGAACCGCACCGTCGGCACCATGCTGAGCCACGAGATCGCGAAGCGCTACGGCGAGATGGGGCTGCCGGACGACACGATCCACATCGACCTGAACGGCTCCGCGGGTCAGAGCTTCGGCGCGTGGCTCGCGCATGGGGTGACGCTCGAGCTCGAAGGCGATGCCAACGACTACGTCGGCAAGGGGCTCTCCGGCGGCCGGATCATCGTGCGCCCGCCGCGGGAAGCCACGTTCGTCGCCGAAGAGAACATCATCGTCGGCAACGTGGTCCTCTACGGCGCGATCCGCGGCGAGGCCTATTTCCGGGGGATCGCCGGCGAGCGGTTCGCCGTCCGCAACTCGGGCGCTGATGCAGTGGTGGAGGGCGTCGGCGACCACGGCTGCGAATACATGACCGGCGGCCACGTCGTGATCCTCGGCGGCACCGGCCGCAACTTCGCGGCGGGGATGAGCGGTGGTGTGGCGTACGTCCTGGATCCCAGCGGCACCTTCCACGAGCGCTGCAACCAGGAGCTGGTCGAGATCGAGCCGGTGACGGAGCCGGCCGACGAGGCGGTGCTGCGGCGGCTGATCGAGCGGCACCATCGCTTCACCGGCTCGACCGTGGCCGAACGGATCCTGAGCGACTGGCCGCGCGCGCTCGGACACTTCGTGCGGGTAATGCCGGTCGAATACCGGCGTGCGCTGGAGAGCCACCGGCTGGAAAGGCAGGACGGCGGAGTGACCGAGCCGGCGGCCGAACCCGTGCCGCTGGCCGTGTGGCCCGGGAATGGAGGCGGCGAACCGGTGCAGTCGGTGGAGGAGCGGCTCGATGGGTAAGCGGACCGGATTCATGGAGTACCGGCGGGTCACGACGCCCGAGCGGCCGTCGGCCCGCCGGCTGGAAGATTTCTACGAGATCTACCTCGCCGCCGAGGAAGGCGAGCTGAAGCGGCAGGGCGCCCGCTGCATGGACTGCGGCGTCCCGTTCTGCCAGGCCGACCCGGGTTGTCCGATCGACAACCTGATCCCGGAATGGAACGACCTCGTCTATCGCGGACAGTGGCGCGAGGCGTACGAACGGCTGATCGCCACGAACAATTTCCCCGAATGGACGGGCCGCATCTGTCCGGCGCCGTGTGAGGACGCGTGTGTCCTCGGCATCACGGATCAGCCGGTAGCGATCAAGAGCATCGAGCGCGCGATCATCGACCACGCGTACGCTCAGGGGTGGGTCCAACCCCGGCCACCGGCCGTGCGGACGGGTCGCAAGGTCGCAATCATCGGGAGCGGTCCGGCCGGGCTCGCCGCCGCCGACCAGCTCAACAAGGCCGGACACCACGTAACGGTGTTCGAGCGGGACGACCGCATCGGCGGGCTGCTCATGTACGGCGTCCCGAACATGAAGCTGGACAAGGCCAACGTGCAGCGGCGCGTGGACCTGCTCGCGGCCGAAGGCGTCGAGTTCGTGACGAACGCGAACGTCGGCGTGAACGTGGACGCCGGTGCGCTGCGCAGGGAATACGACGCCATCCTGCTGGCGTGCGGCGCGCTCCGGCCCCGCGACCTGCCGCTCCCGGGTCGCGAGCTCCGTGGCATCCACTTCGCCATGGAGTACCTCACCGGCGTGACGAAGAGCCTGCTCGACTCCAATTTCGCCGATGGCAAGTTCATCGACGCGCGTGACAAACACGTCATCGTCATCGGGGGCGGCGACACCGGCGCGGACTGCATCGGCACGGCGCTCCGTCAGCGCTGCGCGAGCCTGCTCAACATCACCCGGCGCGAACGCGAGCCGGATGCGCGCGATGAGAATCATCCATGGCCCGGTCCGACCGGTACGTACCTGCTGGACTATGCGCACAAGGAGGGGCAGGCGGTGCTCGGGCGGGACCCGCGCGAGTACGGCGTGCTCCCGCTCGAGTACGTGGGCGACGGCGAAGGCAACCTGCGCGCCGTCCGCATCGAGCGGCTCGAATGGACACGTGGCGAAAGCGGCCGCCCCGAGATGCGCCGGACCGGTATCGTCGAGGACCTCCCGGCCGACCTCGTTTTCCTGGCGATCGGCTTCACCGGCCACGACGCGCCCGAGCTGACCTATCAGTTGGGCGTGACCAACGGTGGTGGCGTCATTTCCTCGGAATACGGCCGGTTCACGACGAACGTGGAAGGCGTTTTCGTCGCCGGCGACATGCGTCGTGGCGCTTCACTGATCGTCTGGGCGATAGCGGAAGGACGCGGCGCCGCCCGGGAGATCGATCGGTTCCTCATGGGCGAATCGGCGCTGGACGCGCCGACGCCGGACCCGCTGAGCGAAGAATTCGCCGGAACGGCATAGGGCTGGTTTTGGCCCGAGCGGCGGGGTTCGCGTCGTGCGGTCTACATTTCCAGCGCTTACTACGGGCGCCGGCTGGATCCAGTCGCGAAGTACCCACCGGCGCTCAGCCGGCGCCCGTACGGTCGCGTGACCGCCAAACGGTATCTGCCCGGCTCCGGGACGCACTGACACAGGGGGCCGTGGCGCCCGGCGCCACGGCCCCCTTTTCACCCGCTCCGGGCGCACGGGCAAGCGCGCCGTGCGAGGACCGACCGGAGGTCACCGGTCGGCATTTAGATCATCGGCAGCCAGCCCCCACGGGTCACGCCTCCAGCCCTAGCCCCAGCCCTCGCCCTATGCCGTTCAAAACACCCGCCGCTTCAGGAGCTTGATGTCGAACCTGGCGGTGTTGGCAATGGCCATGACCGTCATGACGCCGGCCTGAACGGCGTCGGTGACGACGAGGTCGGCGGCATCGGGTACGCTCCCCGCCATGTTCAGGCTGACCACGAGCAGCCCCTGTTCGCGCACCTCGCGGACCGCACGTTCGATATCACCACCCATGAGCGCACCGGCGAGGACGAGCGCGCATGCACGAGGGAGGCGGGCCGCAGCTCGCACTGCGTCGGCCAGCGGCTGTTCGCCCACGAGCGGGATCGTATCGACCGATATCCGTTCGCCCCGGATGTTGTGGCGGTCCGCTTCGGATATGGCGCCGATCGCGACCTGACCGACCTGGGCTCCACCACCCATAATGATCACCCGTTTGCCATAGATCGCCTGGAGCGTATTGACCCGTATGGCCTCCCGCACTCGCGGGAGCGCGCGGATCTCCTCGATCATCGGTTCGGGATCCGCGGGCATTTCGATCTCGAAATAGATGCGGGACTCGCTCTCCGATTCGGAGACGATTTCAACCGATGTGATGTTGCCCTGCCGCGCGGCGATCACGCCGGTCAACTGGTGCAGGATGCCGGGGCCGGAATCGGTCCGCAGCATCACCGCGATCAATTCCATGGTGGCACACCTCCGAAAGGGCCGCAGATGCGCCGGCGCGCGGTGCGCCGCCGATCGCGGCAATTCCATGAATTTGCAATGACTGATGCGTCGAAAGCTAGTGGCGGGCGGGCAGTATCGTGCTCATGGCCGGACGCGGGGGGCCGGGACTGCGGCGAGGCACAGTCCCGGCCATCTGGAAGCGCCAGACTACTTCACGTGCTGGTTGACCAGGCGGGTCATCTCGAACATGGAGACCTGGTCCCGGCCGAAGATCGGGCGGAGCTTGTCGTCCGCGTTGATCATGCGACGGTTCTTCGAATCCTGGAGGTTGTTCTTCTTGATGTGGTCCCAGATCCGCTTCGTCATCTCGGCCCGGGTCAGCGGCTGGTCACCGACGATCGCGGCGAGTTGCGCATCAGGCTGCACCGCCTGGGCGAGCCCACCACGTGTCGAACCTGCGGAATTCGAACCCTTCTTTGCGGCACTGCTCTTAGCCTGAGCCATACGGATCCTCCAAGCCAGCGGAAGTGAGAATTAGTCCAAGCGCTCCGGGTGACGCGCAATATCGAATTGGCGTATCACAGCGTCAAGAGTCCTCTTCTTCCGGAGGCTGTCTGTGCCACGCGGTACGCGTCCCGCTATTCGGTTTGCCGGTACCGTGACGCGCCCGGCACGCGCGACCCCGGGCCCCGACCGCGTTACTCCACTGAGATCTGCTTGGGGCGCGCCTCCTCGCTCTTCGGCAGCGTGATCGTCAGGATGCCGTTCTCGTACCTGGCGTGGATGCGATCAGCGGCCACCATCTGCGGGAGGGTGAAGGAGCGCGTGAACTGGCCGACCTGCCGCTCATAGACGTACCGGCGGGAGTCATCCGTCTCCTTCCGCTCGAGCTTCTTCTCGCCCCGGATCGTGAGCACATTGTTCTCCAGCTCGATGTTGATGTCTTCCTTCTTCATCCCGGGGAGCTCGGCGGTGACCAGGATCTCGCGTCCCGTGTCCTCCACATTCACGGGTGGTGACCACTCCGACACGCGAGGGAGCGTCCCTAAGGCGGAACCCAGCAGCTCGTCCATGCGGTCGCGCAGCTCGCGGAACTGGTCCCAGGGTGACGGGCCCCGGCGGGTGGGAACGGACATGGTTCCTCCTGTCTGGTTGGGTGGTTGTCATGGCGACTGCCACGGGCGTGACCGCGAGGCAAGATTCGGTCCGCAGTACGCGGTCGTCGGGAGGTGTCCGGTGCCACGGCGCAGCTCGCCTCCGCTCAGGACCCGCGGGCAGGATTTGACACGCCCCACGATCTGCCCGTACCATCCGCCACCAGGAGCGAGATCTCACGCAGTCGACAGGGGAAACACGAATGCCTCGAGTCATCCGCGTCGCGCACTCTCCGGACAGCGACGACGCTTTCATGTTTTACGCGCTCAGCGCGGGCAAACTGGACACCGGCGATCTGGAGTTCGTCCACGAGCTGCAGGACATCGAAACGCTGAACCGGCGGGCGCTGAATGGCGAGCTCGAGGTGACCGCGGTTTCGATACACGCGTACGCTTACCTCGCGGACAAATATGCGCTCCTGCCGCACGGCGCATCCATGGGCGAGGGTTACGGCCCTCGCCTGGTCGCGCGTGAGCCGTTCTCGCTGGAGGAAGTACGCGAGCGCACGGTCGCTATCCCGGGTACGCTCACGTCTGCCTATCTCGCGCTCAGGCTCCTGCTTCCCGATGTGAGAACGGTCGTCGTCCCCTTCGACGAGATCCTGGATCAGGTCGCGGATGGCCGCGTCGACGCCGGCCTGCTGATCCATGAGGGCCAGCTCACGTACGCGGATGCGGGGCTGCACCTCATCGTCGACCTGGGCGAGTGGTGGGCGAAGGAGACCGGCGGGCTGCCGCTGCCGCTCGGCGGTAATGTGATCCGCCGCGATCTGGGCGACGAGCTGATCCAGCGCGTCTCCGCGCTACTGCACGAGTCCATCAAGTACGCCCTCGAGCATCGCGCCCCCGCGCTGGCGCACGCCGGCGCATACGGCCGCGGGCTCGACGAGCGGCAGACCGACGAGTTCGTCGGCATGTACGTGAATGCGCGGACGCTGGATTAC
>DATMSC010000483.1:0-10512 GCA_035565595.1 Longimicrobiales bacterium
GGAAGGCCCGCACCGTCGAGTTCCAGCCGTTGAACCCCGGTGACGCGCCCGGCTGGATCCTCGAGCGTGCCGGCGCATACGGCATCGAGGTGGACGCCGACGCTGCCCGGGCGCTGGCCGCGGCCGCCGGCGGCAGCACGGGCGCCATGATCCGCGAGCTGGAGAAGCTCCGCGACTTCGTCGGCGAACGCCGGCGGGTGACTCGTGAAGACATCGCCGCGGTGGTCGGGCACATCCCGCAGCAGAACCGCTGGGACTGGTTCGACATGGTTGCCCAGAAACGCTGGCGCGAGGCGAGGGCAGCGCTGCCGGTCCTGCTCGATGCCGGTGAAACGGGTGTCGGCCTCGTGCTCGGTCTCGGCACCCATTTCCTGCGCCTCGCCCTGGCCGCAGAAGGTGGCGCCGCGCTCGCAAACGAGCTGCCCGTGAACCAGCGCTGGCTCGTGTCCCGGCTCGAGGGTCAGGCAAGACACTGGACGAAGGAGGCGCTCGCGGCCGCCCTCGAAGACCTCCTGCGCGCCGACCGATTGCTCAAGTCGGCGAGTCTTTCCGACGACCAGGTGCTGGGAGAACTCCTCGTCCGGCTCGAAGTCGGGCCGCGCGCCGCTGGAGCATACGCATGATTCGCCGATTGCCGCTCGCACTCCTCCTTCTCGCCGTGGCGGCTGGCAGTGCCGCCGCGCAGACCGATCCTCTCGACAGAGTCGAGACGCTGATCGCGCAGGCGCGTTACGACGAGGCACGGGAGCGCCTCGCGGAGCTGCTCGGGGCTGAAAGTGAGCTGGTGGGCGCGGCCCGCGCCCGCGCGCTCCTCCTCCGCGCGTCTCTCTCTCACGACGCCGCTGCCGCCGAGGACGACTACCTGGCGCTCGTGCTCGGGTATCCCGTCTCGCCGGACGCGAGCCTCGCCCTGTTGAGACTCGGGCAGAGCGCCCTCTCGAGCGGCGACGCGAACCGCGCCGTGGGATACCTCCAGCGACTCGTTCGCGATTATCCCGGCTCGCCCCTGCGGGGTGAAGCGCTGCTGTGGCTTGCCCGTGCACACGACCGCGCCGGCAATTTCCAGGCGCGTTGCGCGGCAATCGATGCGGGGCTCCAGGCCGCCCGCGGCGACATCATCGTGGCACCGCTGCTCCGCGCCGCCGACGCCGACCCGCCATGCGCGGCGCTGCCACCGGACTCACCGGCCGCTGAACCGGACGCCGGAGCGATCGTGCCGATGATCGAACCGGTTTCTACGGCACCTGACACCGATACTACCCCCACCGAACCGCCACAACCGGAGTTCGCCGTGCAGGCAGGCGCCTTCGCCGAGCGCGCGCCGGCAGAGGTACTCGCCGGCCGACTCAGACTCGCCGGTTTCGATCCGCGCATCGTGACAGTCCCCGCCAACTCGCTGATCCGGGTTCGCGTGGGGCGTCACGAATCCGCCGAAGCCGCCAATGAAACCGCTGCGGCTCTGCGCGCCGCGGGTTTCGAGGCGGTCGTCGTCGCTGACGCGGCCTCAGAGAACACCCGCTGACCCGACCCTCCCGTGTCATTTCGACACACCTCGCCGCCCTCTATTTAGGACGGTCGATGGCCGGGGCGCCTCCCGTCATCGACGTAAACTTTTATCCGCCTGTCACTTGTGCTCGATAGCGGGCCCCGGAACGGGACGTGCGTTGGGGTGGCGCAGCGCCACTGCGCGATGATTCCACGTAGAACAGGTGCGCGGCCAAGAGCGGCCTGGAGGTGGTGCGAGGTGGCGGACCGAAGAAGGTGAGGAGCGTGCCATGAAGACATCGGACGACAACGCCCGGCGGTCGAGCGACTGGGGGCCACCGGGAATCGTGATTCGAGATGGCGCCAGGCCGACGGGCCGGCCAGTGATTCGAGCGTTCGTATGGGGTGGCAGGGTGCGAACGCTGCCGACGCTGCCATTTGGTCGCTGGAAGCCCACATCGGCTTGACAGATCGCGTCGGGAGTGAGACAAGTGCCCGCGGGCGAATCGCCTGCGGGCACTTGTATTTTTCACCCGAGAACATCGACGGGAACGCGGAATGACGCGGATCGGAACCGGTGGCAAGGGGCAGGGGCTGGAGGTGGCAGTGGTGGGAGCGGGGATGGCCGGACTCTCCGCGGCCCACCGGTTGGTTGCCGCCGGCGCGCGGGTGACACTGTATGAGGCGAGGGAAGAGCCCGGCGGGCGGTTGCGCACGACGGAGCTGGACGGCGTCCGGGCGGACACCGCGGTGCAGCTCATGGCGTCCTACTATTCGGACACGCTGCGCCTGGCCGCTGACGTCGGGGCCGGAGGGCTCCTTGTGCGGGCGTCGGCGCGCGATGCCCTGTGGCGAGACGGACGATTGCACGGCATCGAATATGGCTCTGCAAGCCGGATGCTGGTTTCCGGTGCGCTCCCGGCCACGCTCAAACTGCGTCTCGCCGCCCGCTACCTGACCTTCCTTTCCAAACACGCAGATCGCCTGGACCCGATAGAGCCGGCGCGTGCCGGCGCTGAAGCCCTGGACGACGAGTCGATAGCATCGTGGGGCACCCGGGAGCTCGGCTCCGACTTCGTCGAGCTTCTCGTCTACCCGCTGGTCGCGGCCTATTACGGCGCGACGCCGGAGGAAACGAGCGCGGCGTTCTTCCATGCGCTGGCGCGCGCAGGGCTGTCGGTCCAGCTCTTCGGCGTGCGTGGCGGCGTGGTCGAGCTGGCCCGCGCCGTGGCGGCGGCGCTGGAGCGCGCTGGTGCGCGGTTCGAATGGGGCCGGCTGGTCTCGGCTGTGTCGGACGAGGGCGACCGCGTGCTGATAGATCGTGCCGGCGACATCCGTGAGCACGACGCCGCCGTGGTCGCGGTGCCACCTGGCGCCGTCCGGGAGATCGTATCGCTGGACGCTGGCGCTGCGGGCTGGTTCGACGGCATACGGCAGCGCCCGACGTGCTCACTGGTGCTGCTCATCGACGGACGCATCGATCTCCCGTACTTCGGGATCTCGGTGCCGCGGACGGAGCGCGCAGGTGCGGATATCGCCGCGATCTGCCTCCAGCCGGCGAAAGGCACGGGTCTGGAAGGAACGGAGCGGAGCACCGTCGTGGTCTTCCCCGCCCCGCACCGCGCGCCGGCGCTCGTGAATGCGCCGGCCGAACGGGTGATCGAAACGCTGCTCCCGGCCGTGGAGGCCGTGCTCCCCGGGTTTGGCCGACGGGTGTTACGCGCACGGGTCGCCCGCTTCCCAGAGGGCGCTACCCTCTTCACGCCCGGCTATATCCGTCACCTCGAGCGATTCGATGCCAGTTGGCCATCGCCGCGGGTCGTACTGGCCGGCGACTACCTCATCTCCCCGACGGTCGAGGGCGCGGTCCGCAGTGGCCGGCGAGCTGCCGACAGGATACTGGGAACGGCATAGGGCCAAGGCCAGAGCTATGGCCAGAGCTGAGGCCAGGGCTAATTGGGCTCGAGGCGGGCGAGGGCGACGAGCCTCGCTCGGTCATCCCGGAACTGCCGCCGATCCTGCACTGGCGCCACAGTGGCCCTCGCCAGCCGTCGTTCCCGCGCATGCGGGGACCCCGATGAGAGCGCGATAGCCCTGATTCGAGGGGGAACCCCGAGCCCCATTAGCCCTGGCCTCAGCTCTGGCATTAGCCCTTCTCGCCCTACGACGTCCCACACGTACCGAAGCGGTTGCCGCGGTCAGCCCCGCACCTCGGGTCTCGACCGCTGTCGGGTGGCGGGCTCCTGGTCAGGACATTGCAGTGGGGGGAGGCGAATAGCGGGCGCCGGCGGGAGCGCGGCGTCGTGTGTACCCGGGGAGTAGATCGGCGGGGATGAGGCGGAGGTACGGTTTCGGGTACCGGCGGCGCAGCCGTCGTGTCGTCCTGGTGGTTGCGGGCGTGGCTGTGCTCGGGCTGGCGCTCTTCATGCGCTGGCGGGCGAGTCCGGCCGTGCTCGAGCTGGTGGCGCTCGACGCGAGTGGCGAGTACGAGGCCGATGTCCACGTCCCCGCGAGCGCCGCGGACTCCATGATCGTCACGCCCGGCGCGGTCACGCGCGTGCCCCTCGTTCTCGCAGTTCGCAACGTCGGCGGGAAGGCGTTTCGGCCGAACCGACTCGAGCTCAACGTGCCGATCCGCTATCGCCTGACGTGGACCAACGGCGAGGCTCTCGCGGGGCGGGTCACGCCGGGGAACCCGCTGGTCCGCTACGAGTTCATGGTACAGCTACCACCGGTAGCGCCCAGTGAGCAGGCTGTTCCGCTCCCCTTCGACACGATCTGGATCGAGCCGATCGTCCCGACCTATCACTGCATTGCCCTCTCCGACTCGGTCCCGGATTTCGTGCCGGCGACGGGGGTCGGAAGCGAGGCGCTGAGCCGCCTCCAGATCTTCTACTCGTTCTTCGGCGAAGACGAGGACGAGCGACAGGCCGGGCGGGTCTCGGTCGAGATCGACCCGGCGCTGCTCGAATACGAAGCGCCGGCGCCGCCACCCGTCTATCCAGCGCAGATCCGGCGTCCGAGCGTGCCCATGCCGCCGCTGGGGCACCTGACCTACGTCGGCCACCGCTACAGCTTCTGTGGTCCTCCGGAAGAACCGCTCGAGCTGCTGATCACGACGTGGGCGACGGCGAGCGGCGGGTGGATGTTCGTCGTCGACTACGGGGGCGTGCCCCGCAAGTACATGTTCGATCTGGATGACGACGGCGTCGTCGAGCAGGAGATGTGGGATTCCGACGGTGACGGCCAGTTCGAGGGACGTCGCGCGGCCAGGTTGCGGATACCGGCGTTCCTGCTGCCGCCGCTCCCGCCCGAGCCGTACGATGCGACATGGCTCGCGGAGCTGCCCGACGACAGCCTCGCGAAACTCGACCGCTTCGCCTGGAATGGTCGCTACGAGCAGCGTTTCGAACCCGAGGACACGGCTCCGCGAACATCCTGGCTGAGGCCGCGCATTGAGCGGCGGGGCCCCCGGTCGCCACGCGACAGCGTGGAGCACGTGACCGAGTGGGGGCCGGCGCACCCGCTGGCAGGAGCAATGGACGCGCCGGGCGTCATCCGGAGCTCACCGTCGGTGCGGCGGGCTCCGTCGGCGCCGGGGATGTCGCCATCCCAACAGCCTGCCACGACGGGCGACGCGCCACGGACGGACACCGGCAACGGTCGGCCGCAGCAGCCCAGGCGCGCACCGCCGCCGCTCCTCGGACGCGAGGGCGAGCCGCTCCCCGAGCGGGAACCCGAACCCGCTACCGAGCCCGATCGACCTGCACCGTCGCAAGCCGCACCACCGGCCGCGCGGGAGCCCGAGCCGCCGCCAGCACAGCCGCAGACCGAACCGGAACCGACCCCGGTCCGGCCCCCGCCACCGGAGGTGGAGCTTCTCGGGGTGCCGGTGGACAGTATCGGCTGAGAACGGCGTGAGAACGGCATAGGGCTGGGGCCAGGGCTAAGGCAAGGGACTATTGGCGTGGTGACGGCGAACGGGCGGCGGCTGGCATCGAAGAATCGCGCGAGTAGGCCGGTTGCCCGTGCGCCATTGCGCTACGGGCCAAGGGCAGTACCCCGGGAGGGGTCCGGCGCGCACAGGGATCGCGGCGGTGGCCTGCACGCGGCGGAGTTTGCTTCACCGCGATTACACTAGCCCTGGCCTCAGCCCCTTTTCGTTCCGCATCGGAACGATCGTTGCCTCTCTTTTCCTCAATGGAAACGACAGAACGACGGGGGACGGTGCGATGACGAAACAGCAGAGGCAACGCCTGGAACAGCGCCTCCTCAGGGAGCGGGAGCGCGCACTGAAGGCCATCGCCGCCTTCGACGAGCGCTACAAGGATTCGCCACAGATCCAGGCCGGCAACCTGTCGCTGTACCCGTTCCATCCGGCCGACGACGGCACCGACACGATGGAGCAGGAGAAGGATTACCTCCTGGCCAGCAACGAGGGACGGATCCTTTACGCGATCGACGACGCGCTGCGCAGGCTGTACCGGAGCCCGGAACGGTTCGGGGTCTGTGAGAACTGCGATCGGGAGATCGCCTACGAGCGCCTCGTCATCGTGCCGTGGGCCCAGTTCTGCGTGGAGTGTCAGCGCGCCGAGGAGCAGCGCCGGATCGCGGCATGACCGGGCCACGGGCGCGGTACCAGGGGTTGGAGCCGGGGCGACTGCGTGATACCTTCCGGGGACGGAGAGGACGCCCTGTCGACCTGCCCACCCCGCGCGGCTGATGCTCGTACCCGGACTCGGTATTCTGTTTGCAGTGCTGGCGCTGGCCGGCGGCCTCCTCTATCGCCGCCGGCTCGAGGCCGCGAAACGGCTCGAAGGCGGCGACTTCCTTTCGGACGAGTTGATTCGCCAGATCGAGACGTCCGGACGGATCGAGCTCGAGGAGCCGCTCGATCTGAAGGAGATCCGGGCGGAGGAAGAGCAGTTCTGGAGCGAGACGTGGGATGAACCCGAAGAGCTCTGACCGCCGGTGAAACACCGGCGGACCGCCGGTCGTCGCCCTCAGACGCTCGGGTAGTCCGTTTCGACGACCTCGATCCCGCCTTCGGTCCGCACGATCCGATAGTCGCCAAAGATGTTCGGCGCTTCTGCCACGAGGAGGCGCGTCATGGTGACGGCGAGGCGACGGATTTCCGCGTCCGCGGAAGCGCTGCCGCGCAATTCGACGAAGTGCCGCCACGCCCGGGCGTTGCCGGTAACCACGATCTTGGTCTCCGTGGAGTTGGGGAGGACCGCCCGGGCAGCCTGGCGGGCGCGCTTCTTCCGTTGCGTGGCGGACGGCTCGTCCGCAACCTTCTCCTCGACGCGGGCGAGCAGCTCGCGGTAGTCGGCAAGCGCACGCTCGCAGCTCCGGCGCCAGATCTCGAACGCCTCCGAACCCTCCTCGATCTCCGGCGGGAGCACGAACGCGACCTCGGATTCGTCCACGTACCGCTGGCTGAGCTGCGAATACGAGAAGTGGCGGTGCCGCACCAGCTCGTGCGTAAGGGCGCGGCTGATGCCTTCCAGCAGGACGGTCCAGACGGCGTGCTCGATCACGCTGCCGTGCCGCACTTTCAGGATGTTGGCCAGGTAGGCTTCGTTCGTCGTGCGGCCGGCGATCAGCTTGTGCCCACCCTCGAGACCGGCGTCGGGACCGAAACTGAGATAGCACAACCGCCCCGCAAACTCCGCGATTTTCTGCCCGGCTACGTCCGTATCGCTGTCCCACTGGATGTGCGCTGGCGGGACGAACTCCTGCCGGGCGAGGATCGTTACCTTGGGCTCGCGGAATATGTACATGACACGGCTCCCGATGGGCGTTTCAGAGATGGCGGGAAGGTAACAAGGCCGGACGGCATAGGGCTAGGGCTGAGGCTGGGGCCAGGGCTGGTTGACTGCGTCTCCCCGTTCCCGCGCCCGGTGGCTTCGGTCGATGCCGCCCGCCCCAATGGACCGGATGGTGTTTGTCGCCGACACCTGCCCTGCCGCGAGCGCCCTAGCCCTGGCCCTGGCCCTAGCACCTAGCCTTAGCCCTCGCCTCGCCCAATGTCGTGGAGCGAGCGGCCCCGCCGACGGCACGAGCGGGCACCTGAATTGCATCCCTCCGGGCGGCGTCAACGCCCCGCAACCGACCGGCGGTCCCGCCGTGGCGAGCCCTCGCCGCGGTCGGCCATCCCGGCACCGATGCCCGGAAGGAGGAGCCCAATGCGGATGGAGTCGCTTCAGGACCTCTACGTCCATGAGCTCGAGGATCTGTACAACGCGGAGAAGCAAATTCTCCAGGCGCTTCCGAAGATGGCGGAGAGGACGGAGCACGAGGAGCTCAGGCAGGCATTCGAGCAGCACCGGCGCATGACCGAGGAGCAGGTACGTCGCCTGGAATCGATCTTCGACGACCTCGGTCAGAAGCCGAGTGGGCGGAAGTGCCGGGGAATCGAAGGGATCATCGAAGAAGGCGAGAACCTGATCCGCGAGGATGTGTCGCCCGACGTGCTGGATGCGGCGCTGATCGGCGCTGCGCAGCGGGTCGAACACTACGAGATCGCCGCCTATGGCACGGTCCGCACCTACGCCGACCAGCTCGGCTTCACGGAGCACGCGAACCTGCTCCAGCAGACGCTGGACGAAGAGGGCGAGACCGACAAACGGCTGACGCAGATCGCCGAGAGTCGCGTAAACCCGGACGCGGTATAGGCGCCCCCGGAGCAGCGCGCCGGCCCGTTCCGGTCCGGCGCGCCCCGCCGCGCCACGGCCAGCTCCGGCCAGGCGTCAGCCCCGATCCCCCACCACGACGGCACGCCAGACAGCACCCGGTGTAATCAGGTGCTGACCCCGTCCCGACGGACCCCGAGTCGTTCTACTTCTGGTCGTTTTGCGATGGAGCTCGATGCGTCCTGCGCGACGCGGGCGCGCCGCGTCCCCCGCCGCGCGCTCACGATGCTGGCCGTGCTGTGCGCCGGCTTCATGACCGTAGGGGAGCCCGCGGTGCGCCCCGGCGCCGGATTGGCCTCGCAACCGCTCGAAGGGCGCCAGGACGATTATCCGCACTGGGTAGGTCAGTTCACGGTGCTCAGCGGAAACGCGCTGATCGGCGCGCTCACCGCCGGGATCAGCCAGAAGCTGCGTGGCGGTTCGTTCCAGGACGGTTTCACGCGCGGTGCGCTGGGCGGTGCCATCGCGTACGCCGGTAAGCGGATCGCCGTGGAACGGTTCGACGGCGCGGGACTCGTTGGTCGGCAGATGAGCGCCGTTGGCAGCTCGATCGTCCGGAACGCCGCGGAAGCACGCCCGAGCCTGGAGCGCCTGTTCCTCCCCGTCGGTCCCGTGCACGTATACGTCGAGCCGGGCGCCGCCAGGCCCGTTCACGCGCGCGTGGATCTCGCCAACCTGATCTGGCTCGGCTGGGCAGTGGCCGAGCCTCGCCTCGACTTCGACCTGGGTGCGAGCATCTCTTCCGGAATGCCGGTATTCAGGGTGCCGGATCAGTTGATCGAAAGCCGCTGGGGCCACGGCAAGGCGAGCGGCCTCTCCGCTGCCGGTACGATCCTCCTGAGCGACATTTCGGAATGGGGCGAGGAACACCTGCGCTCGACCTTCGCCCATGAACGGGTCCACACGATCCAGGATGATTTCCTATTCCATGCGCTGACCGGGCCGCTCGAAGAATGGCTGCTCCAGCGCTTGCCCGGCGGGGCAATGGTCGAGGGTTACATCGACATCAACCTGGCCACCAACCTGCACGGCCTGCTGGCCTTCGCCTTCGACGACTACCACGACCGGCCGTGGGAGATGGAGGCCGAATACCTGGAACAGCGGTGAGACGAATCGCTGGCGCGAGCATCGCGCTCTGTCTCGCCGGGTGCGTCGAGTTCGTCGGTCCGGAGGAGCCGGGCGTGCCGGATCTGGCCGCCCAGGTACTGGTCTCCGCCGTCCTCGTGGATGGCGGCGACCCCGATTCGTGCCCGGATTCCGGCGGAGTTGAGGAAGCGTGTGCGACACCCGGTGGCGCCACGACCAGCGTGCTGGCGGTGACGGCCATGTTTTTTCCCGGCACCGACGCCGAGGGCTGGCCCCGCCCCGTCGTGACCGACACGCTCCGCATCCTGGACGAGGCGCTTGTGCCGGATGAGATGGACGACCGTGGCTGGTATCTCTACTCGGCGCAGACGCCGGTGCCGACTCCGGGGAGTGGTGGCGTCGTCATCCCCATGGTGCTCCCGGTTGCCGGACCAGGGGCGGCGCAGCCGCTCCACGTCACCGTCGCGCTCCCGGGACGGAGCGGCCCCGATCGCATTCGGCTGGTTCGCGGCGAAAACCTGATCCTGCCCCTGTCGCCCTTGCCCAGGGAACCGTCGCCCTTCCCGAGTTTCGAGCGCTGGCAGCTCGAGCTGACGGACGGCGGCCCGTTGTTCGTTGTGTCGAGCGTGGGGCGGCCGCCGGCGGAGCTGTTCGTGCCGGCCGTGTGGATTCCGTCCGCGCCGGGTGGCGTGGTGAACGCGAAACTGGTACTGGATCAGCGCGTGTCTGTGGGCGGACCCGAGCAGGACCTGACTTCGACGTTGATGCGCGTAGAGCTGAAATGGACCATCGAAATCGAGGAACCGGCGCAGGATGACTGAACGGGCGTTGCCATCACCGGACTACGTCGCCCGCCGCACTGCCATTATGGATCGTCTGGGCGGCGATGCGGCGCTGATCGTGCCCGCAGCTCCCGAGGTCGTGATCGGACGCGACCTCGACGTGCGCTATCGGCCTGCGCCGGACCTGCTGTATCTCACGGGCCTCCACGAGCCGGAGGCGGTCGCGGTCTTCTGCCCCGCCAATGTCGAATCGCCGTTCACCCTTTTCGCCCGCCAGCGGGATCCGGAACGGGAACGGTGGACCGGGCCCCGCCTCGGACCGGAAGCGGCGGGCGAGCTGGCCGGCGCCACCGCGGCACACCCGATTCAGGCATTGGAAGAGAAGCTGTTCGATCTGGTGAAGGACGTGGACACGATCTACTTCCGGCTCGACTGCGGCCGACCGGAAGTCGAACGCGCGGTGA
>DATMSC010000484.1:0-6240 GCA_035565595.1 Longimicrobiales bacterium
CGACGACCGAGAAGTCGATGTTCTCGACACCGATCACCATGTGCATCCAGAAGAGATGGAACACGGCGATGCCGAGGAGCACGACGCCGGAAACGCGCATGAACAGCCACGAATAGAGCTCGAATTTCCCGCCCGGCAGGCGTCTCCGTCGGTTCCGAGCGGAACCGGGTTGGCCACTCATGATCAACTCCTACGAGAAGAGTGGGGAGAGGAAGACATACGTTCCCCACGCCAGGATGGGCAACAGGACCACCACCTCGACCCAGATCAACTGCCGCTCGTAGCGCCACAGCCCGGGTACGAAATCCTGCACGATGATGCGCAGGCCGTTGAGCGCATGGAACAGCAGCCCGAAGAGCAGGAACACCTCCATGATCCGGGCCCACGGCGCCGTATAGATCACGAGTAGCGAATTGAACGTTTCGGCGCCGAAACCGATGAGAAAGATGTCGAAGATGTGGAGGAGCAGAAAGAAGAGGACGCCCAACCCCGTGGCCCGGTGAAGGATCCACGTGTAGAAGCCTTCGCGGCCGCGATATCTCAAGCCTTCGAGTACTGGGCGGCCTCGCCGGTACACGGTTCTCAGCTCCGTCATGGTCGTAGTCTTCGACTACTTCAGCAGGGCGACCGTTTCACGGACGGCGTTGGCAGAACGATGCAACGCCTCCCGCTCCTGGTCGTTCAGTTCGACCTCGATCACCTGTTCGACGCCGCGGCGTCCGAGTTTGCACGGCACGCCGACGAACAGCCCGTCAATGCCGTATTCGCCCTGGAGCAGCACCGAGCACGGCAGAATCCGGCGCTTGTTGCGAACTATGGCTTCGGCCATCTGCACGACGGCGGCGGCCGGCGCGTAGTACGCGCTCCCGGACTTGAGCAGCCCGACGATCTCGGCGCCGCCGTGCCGGGTGCGCTCGACCATCGCGTCGATCCTCTCGGCGCTGGCGAGCTGGCTGAGCGGGATTCCGCTGACGGTGGTGTACGAGACGAGCGGCACCATGGTGTCGCCGTGACCACCGAGCACGAGCGCCTGGACGTCCTCCACGGCAATGTCCAGCTCCTCGGCAATGAAGGAGCGATAACGTGCGGTGTCGAGCACGCCCGCCATCCCGATCACGCGTTCCCGCGGGAATCCGGTTTCGCGGTGGCAAACGTGCGCCATCGCGTCGAGCGGGTTGGACACCACGATGACGATCGCGTCCGGCGAAGTTGCCCGGATTTCGCGAGAAACGCTGGCAACGATGCCAGCGTTCGTGTTGAGCAGGTCTTCACGGCTCATCCCGGGCTTCCGGGCGATCCCGGCCGTGATCACCACCAGATCGGAACCGGCGGTCTCTTCGTATCCGTTGGTGCCGATGACCCGGGTGTCGAACCCTTCGATGGGCGCGGATTCCCACTGATCGAGCGCCTTGCCCTGGGGAATCCCCTCGACCACGTCGACGAGGACCACCTTTTCGGCCAGCTCACGCCGCGCAAGCCCCTGGGCGGTCGTTGCGCCGACGTTCCCCGCCCCCACCACCGTTATCTTTCCAACCATTGTTCAGCGTCTCCGGTAAACCATTGCGGCTCATGTCCGGGCCGCGGCGGCAAAGTAGGGCGGGCATCCGTGGATGTCAACGCGGGAGCGCACGTTCCGGCGGTACCCCATGGCGGTCGCCAGCGCACTGCAGCAGGGGGATCAGCCGCCCACCTGGGAGAGGGCGTAGAGCCCGCCCGAGCCCACGGCGCTCCCATGTACGAGGTAGTGGCGGGGCGGCTTGATCGTCAGGGTGTGACGCACGAGCGGTTCCAGCGGTTCGCCCCGCCGAAGCGGGTCGCGCAGGTTCGTCTGCAGGTCTCCGAACAGGCAGGGGCGGAGCTGGCCGTCGGCGGTGAGCCGCATGCGGTTGCAGCGGTCGCAATAGTTGTGGCTCATGGGGGTGATCACCCCCACGGTGCCGGGTGCGCCGGGAAAGCGGAAGTACGTCGCAGGTCCGTTCCCTCCCGGCCCCGGCGTAGGCTCCAGCCGGCCGATGCGCTGGACCCGGTTCAGGATCTCCGGCGCGCTGACGTATTCATCCCGTGAGACGTCGAGGTTCTCGGCGACGGGCATGACCTCGATGAACCTGACGTGCCACGGACGCTCCATAGTCATGCGCGCGAAGTCGGCCAGCTCGTCGTCGTTCCGGCCACGGAGAACCACCGTGTTGATCTTGATCGGCTCGAAACCGGCGCGCTCGGCAGCGTCCAGACCGGCCATGATGCGGTCGAACGAGCCGGGCCGGCGCGCTATCGCGTCGACGCGGTCGGGGCGCAATGAATCGAGCGAGACGTTCAGTCGGGAGACGCCTGCCTCCCTCAGCTCCACCGCGAGCGGCTCGAGGAGCACCCCGTTCGTCGAGAGCGCGATGTCATCGATCCCGGGGACGGCGCGGAGCATGGCGACGAGCTCCGGGATGCCCCGCCGTACGAGCGGTTCGCCCCCCGTGATCCGCAGGCGCCGCAGCCCCATCCGCGCCATCACCGTCACGATCTCGGCTATCTCCTCGAACGACAGGAGCTGCTCCCGCCTGAGCCACGTGAGCCCTTCCTCGGGCATGCAGTAGACGCAGCGCAGGTTGCACTTGTCCGTGACGGAGATTCGGAGGTACTCGATGCGCCGACCGTAGCCGTCGCTCATGTACGGTTCAGCCCCCCCGAACGCCTCGAGCGGAGCGCCGGCTCCGCCAGGCGCCGCGGGCTCTGGTCGAAGCGCCGTCAGATGCGCCGGCGCATCGCGGATCACCGGATCGGCGCGCGCGCCGGTGGTACCGTGCCCTCGAGCCATCGGTCCTCCCCGTCGACGTACCGTTCTTCCTTCCAGATCGGCACTCGACGCTTGATTTCCTCGATGATGAATCTCGAGACTTCGTAGGCTGTTGCCCTGTGGGCGGCGCCGACGGCGATCGCGACGGCAATGTCGGAGACGTCGAGCTCGCCGACCCGGTGCTCGATGGCGATGTCGTCGCTACCCAATCTCTCCGTGGCCTCGTGCGCAATGGCTTCCAGCTCCGCCTGCGCCATCGCCTCGTAGGCGTCGTAGCGGAGCCCGCGCACCTCGCGACCGTCGTTGTGGTCGCGAACGGTGCCGATGAACAGGAGAGCGGCACCGTTCGACCGGTTCCGGACCCGGTCCAGCAGAGCCTGGGCGTTGATGGGCGTTCGCGTAATCGCGGCGTACATCGCGCTACCCCCCGGCGACCGGCGGCAGGATCGCGACTTCATCGCCGTCGCGGAGCCGCGTATCGAGATCCGCGTACTCCCGGTTCACGGCAACGATCGGTTTCTCGGGCAATCGCCAGAGGTCGCCGTGGCCGCGCAGCGCCCGGATCGCGGCGCCCACGGAAGCGCCAGCCGCGACGTCGAGGGTCACCTCGCCGGTACCCGCCCAGTCGCGATAGGCGGCGAACAGGAGAATGCGAACACGCAACATGTCGAGGGGTTCCCTGTCTCCGGCGTCCGCGGTGATCGAACCGAATGCTGAACGGGGTGCCGCGCGCAACATTGATACGGCGACAGGTGGCCGGGGCGGAGCGGGCCCGGTGGTTCACCCATCCGGGCCCCGAAGGGGCTCGCGCCGGGCCGCGACGGCACGCCGGTCCACGTCCCGGCGGCACGTCTCACGGTCGGCGCCGGCACCACATTATCGCGAAACGGTCCCGTTCGCGACCTGTGCCCGAAGGTCCTTCGAGGGCTTGAAAATCGGTACGGCGCGGGACGGAACCTCGACCGGGTCGCCAGTCCGCGGGTTGCGCGCCATGCGGGAGCGGCGGCTCCGGACCTTGAACGTCCCGAAACCGCGTATCTCGATGTTGTTGTGCTCCGCCAGCGCGTCCTTGATCGCGGTCAGCAGTCCGTCGACGACGAGAGCACAGTCCTTCTTGGTGATTCCGGGGCCGATGGCGTTCGCCACCTGCTCGACGAGGTCGGCCTTGGTCATGATACCTCCGTAGCCCAGTCCGGGTGTTGTTTAAAGGCAGGGAGGTCCAGGAGCGGGGCGTCGCTCTCGATGAATCCTGGCGCGGAGTTCATCGGGACCAACCCGAATACGGCCGCCGCGTTGGTTCGTACCATAATCGGCTATTGGGGCAACAGGTTACGCACCCCGGAGCGGGAAGTCAAGCTCTCCGGGCCGCGGACTCCTCCATAGCCGCTACGAACCGGTCGAAAAGATACCTCGAATCGTGGGGTCCGGGCGCCGCCTCGGGGTGATACTGCACGCTGAAAACCGGCAACTCCCGGTGTTCCACTCCCTCTACCGTGCCGTCATTGAGGTTTACGTGCGTAATCCTCAGGCCGGGCGCGCCGGCGACTTCGCCATCGGGCGTCGCGCGCACGGCGAACCCGTGGTTCTGCGCCGTGATTTCGACCGCGCCGTCGGAGAGGCGCCGCACGGGGTGGTTACCGCCGCGGTGACCGTACAGCAGCTTGAACGTCTGACCACCGAATGCGCGTGCGACGAGCTGGTGGCCGAGGCAGATGCCGAACACCGGAGTCCCCCGCTCGGCCAGGCCGCGGATCGCGTCGAGAGCGTGACCGACCGCCGCGGGGTCGCCCGGCCCGTTGGAGATGAACAGGCCGTCGCAATCACGGTCCAGCACATCGCTCGCAGGGGTCGATGACGGCAGCACGGTGATGTCGCACCCGCGCTGTCGCAACAGCTCGAGCGAATGCGACTTGACCCCGAAGTCGTAGGTCAGCACGTGAAATCGCGCCTCACCATAGGCTGGCAGCTCGTACGTTGCTTCGGTCGAGACCTCGCCGGACAGGTCCAGACCCTCCATGCGCGGATGCTCGAGGATACGCCGTAGCAGATCCTCGACGCCGATATCTTCACTCGCGATGCCGGCCCGCATCGCGCCCCTGGAGCGGATGTGGCGGGTAACGGCCCGGGTATCGATACCCGTCAACCCGACGACGCCGTACCGGGCGAGATACTCAGCCAGTCCGCCCTCCGCGCGCCAGTTGCTGTATCGCCTCGAAATCTCGCGGACCACGAACCCGGCGACCTGGGGGTGCGGCGACTCCGAATCCGCGGAATTCACGCCATAATTGCCGATCAGCGGATACGTCATCACCATGATCTGGCCGGCGTACGACGGATCCGTCAGCACCTCCTGGTACCCGGTCATCGAGGTATTGAACACGACCTCGCCCAGCGCAACGCCGCTGGCGCCTATCGATTCTCCGCGGAAAATCCGCCCATCTTCGAGGAGGAGGTAACCAGGAATCGGCAACGTCTGTCTGCCTTCAGGAGTCAAAGCCATTCCGCGAGCGAAATTACGCCGGCGCGGGCCACTGTCAAGGTTGCGCGGGGTGGTCAACTCCGCCAACTTCCCGCCGCCCATGGAACCACTCGTCTACATCTATGCCGATGAATCGTGCCTCGGGGTTCAGTTCACCGATCGCGATTCGCCCGGCGGCGCTGCAGGGCTGATCGAGTACTGGCGCCGCGACCACTGGGTCCGGCGCGACTACTGGTCGGCGGATCCGGCCACGACCAACAATCGCATGGCGATCCGGAGCGCCATTGACGGGCTGCGGGCGCTCCGCGAACCGTGCCGCGTCATCTTCACCTCCGATTCCCAGTACCTGATCCGTGGCATGCGCGAGTGGATACACGGGTGGATCCGGAGAGGCTGGCGCCGGGGCACGGGTTCGCTGGAGAATGCCGAGCTATGGCGAGAGCTGGCCTCAGAGGCGGCCCGGCACCAGGTGGACTGGCGCTGGATCCGCGGTCACGCCGGCCACCCGCAGAACGAATATGCGAACGACCTGGCGATCCGTGCGGCGAAGGATCAGACTGCGTCGCAGGGGCCGGTTCCTTCCGGGTTCGAGGAATGGCTCGAGGTTCAGCGCGAACACGGGCGATACGTCGACTTCATCGAATCCGCGCCACCGCCGGACGAGGAGTTCCGGCCAGCTACGCGCCCGGCGGTCACACGGCTCTAGCGAAAGTTGCCCCACGCGCCGGCGGCCGCACGCCCGGCCAGATCCGCCAGCTCGCTGTCCCCCGCCCACCGGATCTCGGCGTCGAAAACCTCGCCGAAAGCCGCGGCCACCCGCCGGGCGACCTCACCCACCGATACGTCGCTTCCCAGTGCGCGCGCGATCGACGTCACGCCTCGGTCGCGGATACCGCACGGCACGATCGTGCTGAACAGCTCGAGCTGCGTCCGCACGTTCAGCGCGAAGCCGTGTGAGGTGATCCAGCCACTCGAA
>DATMSC010000485.1:0-7492 GCA_035565595.1 Longimicrobiales bacterium
TTGCCGTGGGACCCGCCCGCCGCGAACGGCGCCACGATCGGCGCGATCATCTCGCACGCCGCGGCGGGTCCCCTGCGCTTCGGCTACGGGACGCCCCGCGACCATGTACTCGGACTCACGTTCGCAACGGGCGACGGTCGGTTGCTCAGCGTCGGGGGCAGGGTGGTCAAGAACGTCGCCGGCTACGACATCGGGAAGCTCATCGTCGGGAGTCGTGGCACGCTCGCCATCGTAGTGAGCGCGTATCTCCGATTGCGCGCACTGCCCGAGAGGGACGTGACGGTGGTGTGTTGCACGCCAGAGATTTCGGCAGCTACCGAGCTAGCGTGGGCGCTCACCAACGCGGAGATCCCCGCAGTCGCGCTCGAGCTCCTCTCCCCGGCGCTCGCCACCGCCTCCGGGCTCCGCGACGGTTGGACGGTGCTGGCCCGGTACCATGGTTCAGGCGAAGCGACGCAAGCCGCGGTGGATGCGGCCCGCGTGCTCGCGGCGGGAGGGCGGGTGGCCTTCGAGGAGTCAACCGGTAACGCAATGTGGTCCCGGCTGTCGGCGCTCGAAGCCGGCGCGCCCCTCGTCGTACGGTGCGCCAACCGACCCAACCGGCTCGAAGGTACGCTGGCCATCGCGGAAACTGTCGCCGCGGCGCTGGCCACGGATCGGATCATGATCGCGGCGCATGCCGGCGACGGGATCGTGCGCATCATGGGCGACGGGACCAACCCGGGCGCTGCCGGCGCGGTACTCGCCGTGCGTGACAGGCTGACGGGCGAGGGGGGAACGGTCAGCGTCGCCCGTGCGCCGGCCGGAATGGCTGTCGAGCCGTTCGGCGACACCGGAGTCGCCGGCCAGTTGATGCGTCGATTGAAGGAAGTCTTCGATCCCGCCGGTGTCCTTGCGCCGGGGAGGTTCGCGTGAGCCGCAACGACGAGGCGCCGCTGGCGGCCGAGATGGACCGGCTGCTCGCCTGCGTCCACTGCGGGTTCTGCCTGCAGGCGTGCCCGACGTACATCCGCCTCGGCGACGAGGCGGATTCACCGCGCGGGCGGCTCCTGCTCATGCGCGCCGTCGCCGAGGGGCGGCTGGACGCCGATGCGCCCGCTTTCGCCGAGCACATCGACCGCTGCCTGGGGTGCCGCGCGTGTGAGACGGTGTGCCCGTCGGGCGTGCAGTACGGCCACTTGCTCGAGCGGGCACGCGAGGCTGCCGTCGGGGCGAGGGGGCAGCCGCTTTTGACACGCGTGATGCTCGCGGTCTTCGCGAACCGCGCGCTGTCGCGTCCGCTCCTGGCGCTGGCGAGGGCGGTGCGTGCGTCGGGGCTCGCCGGACTCGCCGCCAGGGTCCTGCCACGGAGCTGGCGTGGGCCGCGGCTCGCCGCCGCGATGCTCGCAGCGACGCAACCCGCCAGGGCGACCATATCGTCGACCACTGGCGTGGTCGGCAAGGCTGCGGGGAACGGCGTCCGGAACCGGCATGGCCCGGGCGCACGGCCGCTCCGCGTTGGCGTGCTGCGCGGCTGCGTGCAGGAGGGTCTCTTCCGGCACGTCAACGACGCGACCTGGCGGGTGCTCGCCGCGGCCGGTTGCGAGGTCGTGCCCGTGCCGGACCAGGGGTGCTGCGGCGCGCTCCACGCTCACGCCGGCGACCTGGACACGGCCCGTCGGCTGGCGCGCTCGAACATCGAGGCGTTCCGCGCGGCCGGCGTGGACGTCATCGCCGTGAACGCTGCCGGATGCGGTTCGGCGATGAAGGAGTACGGCGAGCTGCTCGCGGACGATCCCGGCGTCGACGCCGCCGGGTTCTCGAGGCGCGTGCGCGATGTCAGCGAGCTGCTCCACGAACTCGGCGTCGCGCCGCCGGGACCCGTGCAGCTCCGCGTGACGTACGACGCGCCCTGTCACCTCCAGCACGCGCAGCGCATCACGGCCGCGCCCGTCGAGCTGCTGCGCGCCATACCCGGGGTGGAGCTGGTCCCCCTTGCGGGTGCCGACCAGTGCTGCGGTGGCGCGGGGATCTACGGCATCACCCACCCCGATCTGGCCGGGCGCATCCTCGACGACAAGGTGCGCGCGATCCAGGACACCGGCGCCGACGTCGTGGTCACACCCAACCCGGGGTGCATCATGCAGATCGGCGCGGGGCTGATCCTCAGCGGGTCGCGCGTCCGCGTCCGGCACCCGATCGAGCTGCTGGACGAGAGTTTCCGCTCCGGTTCCTGAATCCGGAACGATCCCCAGATACAGTCGTGGCGTCGCGCCCGACGCGCACCACGGTGGGTCGCGCCCCTGATGAAGGAGCGTGGAGGAGAGCGGTGTGCGGTCAGGTGGCGCCGGCGATCCGCCGGACGAGCTCCCAGGTGTAGGCCAGGTGTTGCTCGGTAGTACGCAGGTTGCCGATCGCGAGGCGCAGCGCGTAACGGCCACTTGCGCGCGTGTGCGACAGGAAGACCTCGCCGGTGGCGTTGATTTGCTCGAGCAGCCGGGCGTTGTGCTCTGCCAGCGCCGCTTCGACAGCCGCCTGGTCGTCGCTCCCGGCTGCGGCTCCGTTGCGCGACGCGGTGAGCTGCGGGGGCCGGTGCCGGAAGAGGATCAACGTGAAGTCGACCGGCGCGATGCGTTCGAACTCCGGGTGCTCGTCGACCCAGGACGCGAAGAGTCGGGCGAGGCGCAGGTGCTCGCGGATGCGGTCGGCGATCCCGCTCGCGCCGAAATACCTGAGGGTGAACCAGAGCTTGAGTGCGCGGAACCGGCGGCCGAGCGAGACGCCATAGTCCATGAGGTTGGTGGCCCGGTCGTCCTCGGCGGTGGTCAGGTAATCCGGCACGATGCTGAACGCGCGGCGCAGCACTTCGGGCCGTCGGATGAAGAGCGCCGAGCAGTCCACCGGGACGAAGAACCACTTGTGCGGATTGACGACGAGCGAGTCCGCGCGGTCGCAGCCCTCGAAGATCCAGCGCATTTCAGGTAGCACCGCCGCTGCACCGCCGTACGCCGCGTCGACGTGCAGCCACAATCCCTCCCGCTCACAGACGTCGGCGATCGCGGGGACCGGGTCGACGGCAGTGGTGGCCGTGGTCGCGATCGTGGCGACGACGGCGATCGGGAGGATGCCGTTCGCGCGGTCCTCGCGGATCGCCGCCGCGAGCGCCTCGGGATCCATGCGGAAGCGCTCATCGGTAGGGATCCGACGGAGCCCGGACTGGCCGAGCCCGAGCGTTACCGCCGCCTTCTCGACGCTGGAATGCGCCTCTTCGCTGGCGTAGATCCGGAGCCGCGGGATCTCGGCGCGTCCCGGCAGCCCGTCCTGGCGTACGCGCAACTCGGCGTTCGCCTCGCGTGCGGCGGCCAGCGCGTAGAGCGTGCTGACCGAGGCCGTGTCCGTGATCACGCCGCGGAAGGTGGTGGGCAGCCCCAGGAGCTGGCGTAGCCAGTCCACGGTGTGCTGTTCGAGCTCGGTCGCGGCCGGCGCCGTGCGCCAGAGCATCGCATTGACGTTGAGCGCGGCGGCGAGCGCCTCCGCCAGGATACCCGGACCGGAGCCGGTGCTCGGGAAGTAGCCGAAGAAGCGGGGATGGTTCCAGTGCGTGGTCGCCGGGACGATCAGGCGCTCGAAGTCCTCGAGGACGTCGGACATCGACTCGGGCTCGTCAGGTGGCGACGGCGGCAAAGCGTCGCGAACCGCGCCCGGTTCCGTTGCCGGTGTGACCCGCCACCGGGTGGGGTCCTCGAGGTAGCTCGCGATCCAATCGATCACCGCGTAACCGAACCGCCGGAACTCCTCCGGACTCATGTCGCCCGTGCCCGCGCCGGCTTCGGCGCGACCCGCCTGCTGCACCACCTCTTCTTCGATTCCCGGCATGACGACCGATACTCCTGCAGTACCCGCGTTCCGGCGCGGCAAGGTACGCCGCGGTGCGGGAGTACGCTACCCCGGCCTTGCGCTTGCGTTCACGCCGGGCGCAAGATTGCGCTGCGCCGGCCCGTCCACTGCCGGGCGGAACCGGCGCCGCTCGAGCCCCCACCCGACCGGCGTGAGTGAGGGATCATGGCCACCCGCCAAAAGCCATCCCGTGCGATGATCGCCAGCGCCAGGATTATCGCCTGCGCCGCGCTCCTCCTGACCATCGCGGGGTGCCGTCCGCTCCCGCCCGAGACGCCTCGCCCGCCTGCGCCCGCGCCCGCGCTCGCGTCAGCGATCGACGCGATCATCAGCTCGCCGCCGCTCGATCGCGCCCAATGGGGCATCCTCATCGCCGATGCCGCCACCGGCCAGCCGATCTATTCGCTCAATCCCGAGCTGCTCTTCGTCCCGGCGTCCAACGCGAAGCTCGCTACCGCTGCAGCGGCACTCGAGGAGCTCGGCCCGGAGTACCGCTATCTCACCCGCGTGTACGCGATTCCCGGACCGGCGGACTCGATCGCCGCTGCCATCCTCGTGCGCGCGTCGGGAGACCCTTCCATGTCCGAGCGGTTCCAGGCCGGGCCGTACGCGGTCATGGATTCTCTTGCCGACTCGCTGGCGGCCGCAGGAATCCGCCGGATCAGCGGCTCGATCGTCATCGACGTGAGCCGCTTCACGGGGGAATCCGTCCTGCCGAGCTGGGAGGTGGGCGACCTGAGTCAGTACTATGCGCCGCCTACGGGCGCGTTCGGTGTCGAGGAGGCCACGGTCCGGGTCGCCGTGCGGCCGGCCGCCGCGCCCGGCCAACCGGCCATCGTCCAAACAATGCCCGAACCGGACCTGGTCGAGATCGACAATGGCGTGCGCACGTCGCCCGAGGGCACACCGCTCCAGTTGACATTCGAGGTCGATCCCCGGGGTACCCTGATCGTGAGCGGGTCGGTACCGGCTGGTGCCGATACGACGATCGTCCGGACCATGGCCGCCCCGGATGCAAGCGACCACGCGGCACGAGCCATGCTCGCCGCTCTACGGCGTCGCGGGATCGACGCCGCCGGCGTCGTCGTGGTCGGCGACAGCGCGGAGGCCCGGGCGATGGCCGCCGCCGGCGCGGCCGATGGGCCGATGCCCGTTGCCACCTGGTCCTCGCCGCCCCTCGCCTCGATCGTGCATGAGATGCTCAAGGACAGCCCGAACTGGATCGCGGAGCAGGTCACGCGAACGCTCGGCGCGGAACGCGGCGATGCCGGCTCCTGGGCGGCGGGGCTCGAAGTCCAGCGCAGATTCCTGATCGACGTCGTCGGCATCGACTCGACGGCGTTCGTATTGCGGGACGGATCCGGCCTCTCCACGAAGAACCTGCTCACTCCCGCCGCTGCCGTGGCGCTGCTCGAACATGCGCGTGCGGCACCATGGGGCGGCGTCTTCTTCGCGGGTCTGCCGGTGGCGGGGACGGACGGCACGCTGGAGACGCGGCTGGAAGGCGTGCGCGGGCAGGTCTCCGCGAAGACCGGGTCGCTCACCCACGTCAACACGCTGAGCGGTTATGCCCGTACACGGTCGGGCCGTGACGTGGTCTTCAGCATTTTCACCAACGCCTCCGGCCAGCCCGCCGCGCTGGTGCGGGAAGCCATGGACCGCGTGGTCGAACTGGTGGTCACCGGCGCCGCCGGCTACTGGTGATGCTGTTCAGCGCCCGACGATGACATGTGGAAGGACTGAAGGGCACGCCACAGGGAGGTCGCCATGACCGGAAAGCAGAAGCGGGCACTCGCCGTGGCGGGCGCCATCGTAGCGGCGTTCCTCGTCGGTTTCCTCTGGCAGTACACCCGCGCCACGGTACTCGGCCGCGAGCTCCGGGCCACCCAGGACGAGCTCGCCCTGGAACGCCTGGAGACCACGCTCGCAGCCGCGACAGTGCACGCGTACTACGGCAACTTCGAAACCTCGCGCCAACTGATGAGCCAGTTCTTCACCGACGCCGCCACCGTGCCGGCCGCAGCGCCACCGGCCATCCGCAGCGTGCTCGCGACCATCCAGGGGCAGCGCGACGAACTCATCACCTCACTCGCGCGCAGCGCCCCCGAATCCGGGGAGATCCTGGCCGACTACTTCATCCAGCTCCGCGTTGCTCGGGGAGAGATCGAAGGGCAGGGTCCCACGGGAGACCCTACGGCCGGGAGGCCGTAAGGAGTGTTCGAATTCCGGTGTTCAGTTTTCAGTGGGGCAGGTCATCCGGTGACGCGAACGGGAGCGGGCGCACGTCGCCGACGGAGTCACTTTCGCGCGGCATGGCGGGCACCCGCCGGCCCGATCGCGCCACCACGAGGCTGCCACCACCGTGATAAGGGGAGCGTATCGGACTTCGAACACTGAGCCCTGATCGCTCGCTTACCGCCAGCGAGAACTGAAACCGAAACACCGAGAACTTCAGTTCGCCAGCGCCTGTCGCGTTGCCCGGTATCCTTCCTCGACGAAATAGCGGGTAGAGGCGAAATCGAAGGTCGAGTAGCCGTCCAGGCGAGGACGCACGCGGATGAGCGGCGGGCCGTTCCAGGCGGCCAGTTGTCGCTTCCTGATCTCGCCCGCCATGATGTCGAAGACGCGGTGGTGAATGGCGACGAGCCCCTTCTCGATCGTGTCGAGCGGGTCCTTGACCGGGCCGGCTGAGGCGTCTACCGCGACGACATAGTCCACCTGCGTTTCAGCCGCCACTGCGGCCGCCCGTTCCACCGGGAGGGAACTGACCACGCCGCCGTCCACGTAGTGCCTGCCGTTCAGCTGTGCGGGCGGGTAGAAGACAGGTAGCGCGCAGGAGGCGTAGACAGCGTCAGCCAGAGGGACGTCGGTCCGCCCGGCCGCGCCGAACCAGGCGGTTTCCCCCGTTTCCAGATCCACCGCGTTCATCGACACCGGGATCGCCAGCTCGTCGAAGCGCTCCACCGGGAGCGAAGCTCGGATGAAGGACTGGAGCGCAGTCGCCCGGAACACGCTCGGCTCGCGGATGCCGTTCGGGAAAAAGGCCGGGAAATTCAGCGCGACGATGTCCCGCCTCCTCAGCCTCGCCGCGCGGTCGACTAGCTCGCTCCACGGCGCACCGCTGGCAATGCACGCCCCGACCAGCGCACCGATGCTCGTCCCCACGATCTCCACCACCTCGAGTCCCGCCTCCTGCACCGCCCGCCAGGCGCCCAGGTGCGTCAGACCCTTCACCCCGCCGCCGCCCAGAACCAGGACGACCCTTCGAGTTGGTGCCTTCTTGTCAGTGTCGGACATCCACTGCGCTCCCGTTCACGACTCCTCCTCGGTCCCCGCTGCCGTTACGCACACCCGGCGCCGTTCGGCCGCTGCTCCCGCACGCGGCCGGCACCGCCCATCCGAAACCCCGCCGCGACCCCGAAAGATCCGGAACCGCCACACTTTGCGAGGGGCCTCCTCGAGGCGCGCCGGCGCCCCCCGATCGTCTCCCGCGCGCGGGTGGAATTCAAGCCTCCGGCCTTGACACCCCCCCAGCGCTCGGGTATGTTCCGGATCGATACGGAGAATCATTATTGATTTATTCCTCTCCGGTTTCAGCAAGGTGGTGCGAGGAGAA
>DATMSC010000486.1:0-1948 GCA_035565595.1 Longimicrobiales bacterium
GGAGTCGGCCTCGCTCGTGCTCGATGCGGTGCGCCGCCAGCGGGCGGGCCTGAAGAAGCCGCCGAAGACGGCCGCCGAATACCTGGCGACGCTCGAACAGTGCCGCCTCAGCGAGACGGTGGCCCGGCTCAAGCCGCACGCGGGGGAAATCTAAGATAATAATTCGAGGTCATCTAAGAACTCTGATGCTGGATCCACGCCCGTTACGAGCAAGTGGTCTCGCGCTCGGGTACATGCAACGTAAAGAAGATGACGTTCGGTATCGTAGACCTCCTGCAAATCGGCATCGTCGCCGACTGTCTCGATACGCTCCTGTAGAGGAATAACCTCGTCGTCACACGCCATCACCGCGACGGCGCGAAACTCCAGGCCCTTGGCGAGATGCATGGTGCTGATCGAGAGGTGGCCGCTCACGGTCTCGACATGTTCATCGAGGACTTTGAACGGGAGCTTTGCGGCCTTCGCGGCGGCAATCGCACGATCCCGCTCAGGGGCGGATCGAACAAACAGGCCGATCTCGTGAGGCAGGACGCCTGCCTTCAGCCGTTCGGTGAGCCAGCCGCCAACTTCTTTGGCCTCCTCGTCCTCATCACCCAAGACCCGGAGAACGGGAGAGGGGCCGTTGAAGACAGAAACCGTATCGTTTCGCTTCTCGACGTTGCCGTCCGCGTCTTTGATCTCCGGCCCGAGCAGTCGATCCGCCTGGGATCGGATCTGGTGAGAGGTCCGATAATTCACTCGAAGTGTCCGAGAGCGGCCTCGGATATCCACGCCGAGGGATTTCCAGGAGAACGGTTGCTGGAAGATCCGTTGTCCGGAGTCTCCGGCGAAGAAGAGCGCGTTGGGGCGGTCACCGCCGAGCGCGGCGAAGAACCTCAACTGGGCGACGGTGAGATCCTGGGCCTCGTCAACGACGGCGAAGTCATAGGGCGGGTTCTTACTCCGGGCGATCGCCGACGCTAGGGCGGTGAACATTCCGGACTGGGTCATGACGCCCTTGGCCTTCAGTCCCTCCCGGACGCGCTGGAAGATCGACCACAGGATCTCGCGCTGCGATTCGGGGAGCCGGGTCTTCCGACCGAGCCTGGGGACGTCGCGGTATTGCTCCCAGTTCTCCAACTGCCAGGCATCGACAAGGTGATCCCACTCCGTGAAGAGGAACCGATCGCTGAACGTGTGGCTTTCGATGGCACGCGAGGCGTCCCGCAGCAGGTCGAGCACGAGGTTGCGGCTCGCGAGCTTCGCCGGGCCGATGTGGGCCTTGTGGAGTCGCAGGCCTAGGGCGTCGAGGGAGTGGACGTCGATCCGCTCGGCGAGTCTCGGTTCGTTGCCCAGCAGGCGTCGGAGCCTGGTGTCGAGCGCACGGGCCAGCGTATCCGTGAAGGTCACGAGCAGGACGCGTGCGTCCTCATGGGTACGGGCCAGATGGGCGGCCCGATGCAGGGCGACGATGGTCTTGCCCGTCCCGGCCGATCCGGAGACCCGGGCAGGTCCGTTATAGTCGCGCTCCACCCAGTCCCGTTGGTCGGGATGCAGGAAGACGGTCCATTTCTCCCAAGGGAAGTCGAGGGCACGTTGCAATTCCTCGACGTCCGCCATGAGGCGGAATCGGCGCTGGGCGTCCGGGTGGTCGAAGGGGTTGTCTCCGGCGGCGACGAGCTACCGGGCCTTCGGCTTGCCGCCTGTAGCGAGTTCCAGGAGTGCTTCGGAAGCCTCGCCGGGCAGGTGGTCGGCGAGGGCGAGGAGTGTGTCCTCGGTGGCGGCCCTGACGTCGGCGAGCCACTCGGGCGGGACGCCGTAACCCAGGAGTTCATCGTCGGCCAGCGAGGCGAATAACGGCTTCGGCTTCTTTGCGGGCTTCGTCTTCGCTCTCGCTTTTGGAGGCGGCGATTCCAAGTAGACCGGGACGAAGACTTCCTGGACCGTTTCGCGGATCTCGACGAGTTGG
>DATMSC010000487.1:0-2911 GCA_035565595.1 Longimicrobiales bacterium
GCGGAACCGAAGCTACACCCTCAAAGCCCCACCGGCCACGTGCTCCGCCGCGGAAAGCGCCGGCTGGATCTCGGTGTGCCTGATCCGCCCGCCGGTGTTCGCCGTCCACACCATGACCCCGCACCCGATGAGTGTCACGGCGAGGACGATCGCGAGTGTGCGGCCGGAGTACCGCTCGGGGCGCGACCAGCGCAGCAGCGGGAAGAGCGCGGTGACGCCGGCGACCACCATGACGACCGTGGAGTAGAAGGACACCCCCTCGTGATGCTCGATCGCATCGTGCGAGACCCCGGGCAGCTCCTCGACCAGGTGCTCGGCCGCGTCTCCGGTCAGGTACACGATCACTGTGATCACGGCCAGGAGCACGAGGAACCCGGCCGCGATCCGCGCCACCGTCACGTTTCGGATGGCGAGGGCGATGACCAGGAGGAGTGCGACGCCGAACACGCCGATGACCGGGGCGTGGTTGAGCGCCAGATGAACGTGTGCCCAGTTCATGATTCGTCCCCCCGCGAAGTCCCTGGCGGGCTGCGGGTGCAAGACGCGCACCGATTTCGACAACCCGGCGGGAGGGAGCAAACGCAGGGGTTTGCCCGGCGACAGCAGGTGCCGTAGGGCGATCCGCGGGGCGACCGGACCAATCTGGCCGCGCTGCGGCCGGGCGTCCGATGGCGGTACCCAACCGCTCCGTCACCCCGACGGCCGCTCCAGGTGCGCCTGGATGTACGCCACCGCCGCCTCCACCCCGAAGACCTCGCCGACGGCCATGTGTTTTCCCGCCACGCCGCGGTACACGGCGAGGATGTGGTGGTGAAGCTTCTCGATCGCCTCCGGCGTGACCTCCACCGCCTCGTCGGGGAGCCGCGCCAGGATGTTGTAGTCCTCTACCCCGTCCTCATACTGCTCCATCAGGCCGATCACCTCGCACTCGACGATCGTGCCCGTCGCGAGCGGCCGGTCCGTCAGGATGAAGCAATCGACATTGCAGCCGTCGTGGCCGTCGGTTCCGATGATGAAGCCGTACGGGTACGGGTACGGGTGCAGCACGGCCTTGCTGTGGAGAAACTCGAGCGTTTTCTCGTCGTGGTAGTTCTTGATGTTCTTCCCCGCCTCGTTCTGGACGAAGACGGGAACGCGGTA
This sequence comes from Longimicrobiales bacterium, assembly GCA_035565595.1. Taxonomy (GTDB): domain Bacteria; phylum Gemmatimonadota; class Gemmatimonadetes; order Longimicrobiales; family RSA9; genus DATMSC01. Next base: position 1,141 of record DATMSC010000487.1, read on the forward strand.
CAGTCCTGTCGCGCCGTCCACCGGCGCTTCGAATGCCCGGGGTTCGTTCACAGCCATTCCTTCTTGTGGAAGTAATACAGGAGCCCGCCGGCGACAGCGGCCATGACCCCGAGCACCGCCGGATAGCCGTACCTCCACCGCAGCTCAGGCATGTTCCAGTCGGAGACGCGGGGGTCGAAGTTCATCCCGTACACGCCGGCGATGAAGGTGAGCGGGATGAAGATGGTCGCGATGATCGTGAGCACCTTCATGATCTCGTTCATGCGGAAGCTGGCGCTGGACAGATACACGTCCGTCATGCCGGCGGTGATCTCGCGATAGTTCTCGAGGAGGTCGAGGAGCTGGATCGTGTGGTCGTAACAGTCGCGCAGGTACAGCCGGGTCTCGCCGGTGATGAGCGGCGACTCATCGCGCACGAGCTGATTCAGTGCTTCCCGCTGAGGCCATAGCGCGCGTCGCAGATTCAGGAGATCGCGCCGGGTGCGATGCACGTCGGCGATGAGGGACCGGCGAGGGCTGGCGACGACGGCGTCCTCCAGCACATCCAGCCGTTCGCCGAAGGCCTCGAGCACCGGGAAGTAGTTGTCGACGACGGCGTCGAGCAGCGTGTACGCCAGGTAATCGGCGCCGCGCTCGCGGATGCGCCCGTTCGATTTCCGGAGTCGTTCCCGCACGGGCTCGAAACAGTCGTCGCCCGATTCCTGGAGCGTGACGAGGAAGCGGTCGCCCAGGAAGAGGCTCACCTGTTCGGTTTCCACCGCTTCGCGCATGCGGGCGACGCGCGCGACGATGAAGAGGTTGTTCGGGTACTCCTCGACCTTCCCGCGCTGGTGCACGTGGACGGCGTCTTCGAGGGCGAGGGAGTGGAGCCCGAAAATGTCGCCGATCCGCGAGATCTTGTGGACCTCGCCGAGGCCTGCGACACCGATCCACAGCATCGGATAGACGCCGGCGATGCTCCGGATCTCGTCGGGATCCTCGACGTCGGTCTCGTACATGGCGTCGGGACCGTACGCGATCACGTGGATCCGCGTCTGCCCGAGAGACGGGTCCGGGAGGAGCACGCCGGGTGGTGCACCGGCGGGTGTCCTGCGCCGAAAGGCACGGCGATCCGGCCCGCGGCCGCTGGGTCGCATGCCAGCCTCCATCGCTTCCAGTTGCAACGGCGACGGCGCGACGAGAACACACCGGGCGCCGCCGGGCGCGAGTGGCTAATATGGGTCGCCACGCGCGCTGGTGCGAGACGTGCCCGGGTGAGTCCACTCGTGCGGGCATGGAGATGGTTTTGGAAGCGAGGGGGTGGGCTACGCGGCGACAGTTGATTTCGCGTGGGCTCCGCTACATGGCGGCGAGCGCCCTCGCGTTCAGCATCATGAGCCTGCTGGTGAAGGTCGCAGGGCAGCGCCTTCCGAGTCAGGAAGTGGTACTCGCCCGCGCTATCGTGAGCGTGGCCGCGAGCTGGTTCGTACTGCGACGGCGCGGGACGCATGTGTGGGGCAAAGCGCCGAAACTGCTGCTCCTGCGCGGGCTGCTGGGATTCGCAGCGCTGAGCTGCTTCTATTTCTCAGTGACGCGCCTGCCGCTGGCCGACGCCACGGTCATCCAGTTCACGAACCCGGTCTTCGCAATGCTCCTCGCCGCGCACGCGCTCGACGAGCGGATCGGCAGGGGCGAGGTGCTGTGCGTCGCGGCGAGCATGCTGGGCGTGTTCCTGGTGGCGCGCCCCCCAGCTCTTTTCGGTGGCACGGCCTCGCTGGACATGCTGGCCGTG
>DATMSC010000488.1:0-2846 GCA_035565595.1 Longimicrobiales bacterium
GTGGGTGCGCCGATCATCGTGGGTCGGGAGCTGATCCGCGGCGGCCGGCTCCGTGCCGTCGTCGTGAACAGCAGGGTCAGCAACGTCGGCACCGGCGACGAAGGGGTCGCGCGCGCCCGCCGCATGGGTGAAGCTGCGGCCGCCGAGCTGGGTGTCCCCGCCTCCGAAGTGCTGATGAGCTCGACCGGCGTGATCGGCGTACCGCTCCCCATCGAGAAGATCGAGGCCGGGCTGCGCGGAATGGCCGCCGAACTGCAGGACGACCCGCTCGTCGGCGCGCGCGGGATCATGACCACGGACACCTACCCGAAGGCCATCTCGCTCGCCCTCGGCGACGTCACGCTGACCATCGTTGCCAAGGGGTCCGGCATGATCGCGCCCAAGATGGCCACCATGCTCGCCTACATCTTCACCGATGCGGCGCTCGATACGGCATGGCTCGACGAAACGCTCCGCCGCGTGGTCGACGACACCTTCAACATGCTCTCCGTCGACTCGGATACCAGCACCTCCGACACGTGCGCGATCCTGGCCAACGGCCTCGCCGGCGAAGTGCCGCTCGACGCGTTCGAAGCCGCGCTCCGGGCCGCGTGCGTCCGCATGACCGAGATGCTGGCCCGCGACGGGGAGGGCGCGACCAAGCTCCTGCGCGCACACGTCACCGGCGGCGCCACCCGCGCCGAAGCACGCCGCGTCGCCCGCTCCATCATCAACTCGCCGCTCGTCAAGACGATGGCCTTCGGCGCCGACCCCAACACCGGCCGCGTCCTCATGGCCGTCGGCAAATACCCCGACGTGCGCGTCGATCCCGCGAAGCTCCGCGTCTGGATCAACGACACGCAGGTGTACGGCGAGGGCAGGACGCTGCCGTTCGACGAGCCGGATCTCCGCGCCAAGCTCAGCGGCGACCCCGTCGACATCCGCGTCGACCTCGGGCTCGGCGACGGCGAGGGCACTGCGTGGGGGTGCGACCTCACGCACGGCTATATCGACGAGAACGCGGCGTACTACTCGACGTGATTACGGCATAGGGCGAGGGCTATGGCAGGGCTGGGGCTAATTGCCGGCCGGGTCCCGGTTCGCTGCCCGCGCCTCGGCGTCCAGCGCGCGCTGCGCGGTCACCATCAGCGTGACCATGATGATCGGGCCGCTCAGGACGGCGAAGGCGAGGATCATGACCAGCGACGCGGTCACGTTCTCGCCGAGCGCGGCCTGGTACCGCATCCGCTGGCTGAGCAGCAGGATGAACGTGGTCTGAAGCGCGATCACGCCCAGCGCCGCGCGGACTCGCTCCAGTACTCGCCGCTGAGACTCCGCCGGCAAGGCGAGGAGCTTGTCCTTGCCGGGGATGTTGATCCGACGAGGATTCCTCAGCGCATACCGCGCGGCGAGCCAGATCGCGGCAGTACTGGCCGCCGCGATGATCGGTAGAACGAACCACGCGAGAACGGTCGCATCATCCCAGCGGATCCCGCCCCCGAAGCCGATGTGGCCGGGGACGCGGTCCGGTAGCGACGGCCAGGTCCACGCGCTGTAGAGCCACAGCCACGCCAGCATGATGGCGTTGAAGTACCAACTGAGGTTCACGGCATCTTCGCGTTCAGGCCCATCGTAGTAGATGTCAGTGAAAGCTACGCCCACCGACCGTCCCAAGCCAGCGATTGGCGGCGGTAGGTTTTCGAGAGCGGTCCTCAACCCGCGTCGGAGCGACACTAGGCGTTCCTTGCGCGGGACGGAGATGGCATGGGACGGAACGCCCGCCTCCTGTTACGGACCGCACGCCTTGACTATCGCAATGCCAAATCCACTTCGGCCACGCCTTTACCCTGATGAGCGCAGGCGGTCGGCTTCCGGGGCACGGCGGCCATGCGCGCAATCGGCTCAGTGAGTGTCCCCGGGGGGACCAAAGTGCAACTATTGCACTCGTCATCAACCCATTTTATCCTGTGACACGTTCCGAACAACCAATTCCAAAGGAGGTTCGCATGACCGGCATCAATCGGGCCGAAGGGGAACCACCTTACCCCCGTCGACGTAAGCGGTGGCTGAGCGTTGGTATGGCGGTAGCCTGCCTCGTAGCTTTCGGAGGACACATCGGCGCGTCGGTGCCGGAAGGCTGCATGGGCCAGGCGGTGGAGAATGATCCGGTATTTGATGATATCTGGCACGGCGGCTGGGCCGGTCCCCCGGAAATCGACGAACGTTGCGACATCATCACCCACGAGTGTGAGTTCGAAGAGCCGGTGGACGTCGCCATCTACACCGACGAGCACGGGAACTGGGATCCTGGGTACGTCTACAATTCCGACCCGCATTACCACGATATCGTGGAGCCGTGCCCAGGGTGGAACGGATAGCCGTGGAGGCGGACGCAGCGGGGGCTTCGCACAGCACCTCCGGCTTGCGCGACGCGTGTCGTACGTTGCCGGCACGTTACCGGACCGCACCGCGCGTAGTCGTATCGCTCCTCGTGGTCCTCGCGGCGTGCGGCGGCCCGGAAGGGACCCTGACCGATGGCGCCGCCACAGGTATCCCGGTCGTCGAGAGCCTGGAGGGCTTCGAACCGTGCTCGCTGCCGTCTCATCGCGTGACGGGGCTGGTGGTCGAACTGCCACTCCGTGAGCAGTATCCCTGCCAGATCGTGGCCGTTCCGACAGGGATGGCGTTCCGCTCCGATCCCGAGGGCGGCTATCCCGACCCCTCACCCGGCCTTTCCGGCTCATTTCGGGCGGTCGCGAAGGATAGTCAAGGCCGCTACTACACGGCGGCAGAGGCCGCCGCGATCCTCGCCTGGAACGCGGATGGTACGCTGCGCGCGGTGGTCGGGAGACGTGGCGAGGGCCCTG
>DATMSC010000489.1:0-5990 GCA_035565595.1 Longimicrobiales bacterium
TCGTAACCCTCGTCGCTCAGGATGAGCGACACGGTCTGCCGCAGACCGGGCTCGTCGTCAATGATCAGGACGGTCATCTGTCCTTGCATACGCTTCTTCGTTCAAACCAGGCAGGACGACTGTGAACGTCGCTCCTTCGTCCTCGCGGCTCTCGACGCGAATCGTACCTCCCATCGCGTCCACCAGCCGGGCACAGACCGCCAGTCCGAGCCCCGTGCCCTGACCGGGATTCTTCGTCGTTACGAATGGCTCGAAAACCTGATCGATCAGCGAGGCCGGGATGCCCGTGCCGTTGTCCTTAAACTCGATGGCGACGAGGTCGCCGCCGGTATCGCGCGGCACATCGCGCATGAGCTGCGGCAGCCTGTGGAATCGGCGACGGTGGCTGTAATCCACGTCCGGCGGATCATCCCGGCGGCGAGCCGGCGCGTCCGGCACTGCCGGCATCGCCGTCCGCGTCGCCCGAATCGTTATTCGCGGCTGCTCCCGCTCCTGCGTGGCGTCGCGCGCATTCAGCAATAGGTTCACGAACACCTGCTGCAGGCGGTGCGGATCGGCTTCCACGAGCGGCAGGTCCGCGGCAACGTCGACCGCCACCGCGGTGTTCCCGAATACGCCCTGCCCCTGGAGCAGCGCCAGCGTTCGCTCGATGATGTCGCCGACGCTCGTCGGGCGAACCTTCGTCTCCTTGGGACGCGCGTAGTCCAGCAGACCGCTCACAATGCGATCGATCCGGCGGGCCTCCGCCTCTGCTGCGGCGACGTACTCCTCGCAGCGACTGTCGTTTGCGATCCGCCGGATCACGGCCAGATAGCCCATGATCGCGCCGAGAGGATTTCCTACCTCGTGCGCGATCCCCGCGCCGAGCCGCCCCACCGACGCCATCTTCTCGGCGCGCACCAGCTCGTCCCTCGCCTCCGTGAGCTGGCGATTCGTCAGCTCCAGAGATCGGACGTTTTCCGCGAGCTGCTGGCGATGCGCGATCAGGCGTTCCGCCATCTGGTTGAATGCGCGAGTCAGCCGCAGCATTTCCGCCGTGTCACCGGCGGCTGTCGGGGCGGCGCTGTAGTCGCCCGCAGCGATTGCTTCCGCCCCGCGAACGAGCTGGTCCAACGGGGCCAGCACCTTCTTCCGAAGCAGGTACCGGCCGAACGCGGCGAATACGGTGAGATCAAGGATCAGGAGCGCCGCCACGTAGGCCGTCGCGCTCACTACCGAATCCAGGCGCGGGACGAGCACAATAATTCCGAGCGCCGCAACCAGGAGCGCGCCGGCGAATACCGCAGCCATGGCGGTCAACAGTTCGCGACGTAGCGTCGGAATTTCTCGCATTGTCAGGCGGATTGCAACGTTGCCCGCGGGATAATGCCGTCCGCCCACGGTAACGGCAAGGGCAGGATGACGAAAACGGCGGTGGGCTGGTCAACCATGGCCGCCGATCCCGTTCCCCGGCTGGTGGCACCCCACAGGCCGTGGCGGCACCGAATCTCCCTTTCAATCGGTCCGCACACCAGTCTAGCGGTGCTAGCCGGTGTATCGGCTCGTTGGAGGCTGCGCGATGATCGCGATTCCTAATCTTCCTCTCCCGCGGCCCCACCACCTCCACCGCCGTCGCCGTCCTTCTCGCCGCACTCGATCATCCCGGGCCGGGTCGCCGGCTCGGCTTCACCAGCGAGCTCTTCATCACCGGCAAAAACCCCACACTGCATGTCGGGCAGCGCTACGTGCGTGGCGATCGCCGCCCAGCCGCGATTGTCGGCGTACGTGAAATCGATTTCGACGCCCGGCGTGCGCGTGAAATCCAGGAGCTCCTCGATCGTCGTGTACTCGCCGTGCTCGTGGTGGTACAGCTCCTGGTGCAGCGTCAGTTTGCGCAGCTCCGACTGCAGCGTCGCCACGTACCCCCGCTCCCTGACCCGGCCGTAGCGGTTGAGCCCGAGCGTAGCCAGGATACCGATGATGATCATGATGATGAGGAGCTCGAGCAGGGTGAAGCCGGCACGGCGCGGGCGAACTGCCGCCTGAAGTAGATATCCGTTCGCTACTGGCTTCGCCATGGCGCCTCCGAGGAGACCGGGGTCGCGTCCTGTTCAACGCGTTGCGCGGGGGCCCGCCGGGCCCCCGCGTCATACGACGTTTCCGACGTAGCGGTCAGCGATTAGTTTGAGTCGTCACCGCCAGCATCGCCACCAGCACCGCCGCCGCCGCCGGCACCACCCTCGTCAGGCGCGGCACACGTGATCACACCCTCCGACGTCGCCGGGGCGAGCGGTTCTGTGTTCACGAAGACCGCGCACTCTTGATCGGTAGCGGTGTGCGTGGCGATGGCGTTCCACCCGGCATTGGGCGGATCCACGGCGGTGATCACGATCTCCACGCCCTGGCTCGTCGTCGCGTTGAACCCATCGATCGTTTCCGTCTCGCTGATCGTGCCCGCGGCGTACGTGTAGTTGTTGGCGGGATTGCTGTAATAGATCTCCTGCGCCGTCATGACCTGCCGGAGATCGGACTGCATCGCCGAGATGTACGCCTTCTCGCGGGACTGACCGAACTTCGGAATCGCGATCGCGGCCAGGATGCCGATGATCACGACTACGATCAGCAGCTCGATGAGCGTGAAGCCCTGTTGGTTCCTGAGCATCTCCTCTGCTCCTTTGGGTTGGGATGGGTTGCGGTACTGCGAATCGTCCCGCCCCGGAGCTTTGGCAACGGGCATTCCAATTCGTGGCCCATTATCGTAATACGTTTTCATTCAATTACTTGCGCGGCACCCCAGGCCTGTCCGACCGAACTGGTGCCGCCCCGATGGTGTGGCATTCTGCAAAATCCTCGCAAAATTCTGGCGTCATCCGACCGGCTTTGTCCGCGTACCGGCTTTCACTCTTTCGGGAGCTATCCGCGTTGGGCGAATGGCACCGATATTGCCCGTTGACCGCAGGTTTGCAGTACCCGCGAGACCGGTTGGAAACGGCGCAGATCCCAACCCACCATGGCAATCCGTATCCGGCGCGACGGCGACCAGACCGGCGTTACGATTTCGCTGGGCATTGTCGTGTTCTGGATTACGGCAATGCTGGCCGGCTCGCATCTGGAGTTCGTGATCGAAGCATTCCGCGGCCGTATCGTCGCCGTGCACCCGCGATACGTCGAATGGCTGATATACCTGGTCGTCCTCCTGGTCGCCGGGCGAGCCGTGTTGCGCACGCACGGGTACCAACGGGCGTCGGCGGGGCACCGCCTCCTTCTCGCCGTACTTGTCTGGCTCATGCTCGCGGGACAGGTCGCCGGGCGCGGGCACGCTGCCTACCCGTTCGTGACGTGGCCGATGTATTCGGGCGTGTCGCCCGACACGACCGCAGTTCAGTTCCAGATCGAGCTAGCGTCGGGAGAATCCCTGGATCTCCCTCTTCGCAGCGTCGTCCCTACGACATCCCCCCTGGCCGTGCGTGGTCGCCTGGCGCAGCTCGCCCTCGGTGAGGCCGGAACGGGTGATCCCGCTGACCCGGATTCCATGGTGACAAGCCGGGATCAGGACTGGCTACTGCTACTCGCCCGGGAGTACGCTCGCTACGCACCCGAGCACGAAATAGCGGCCATCAGGGTTGTTCGTCGGGCGCTGCCTCTGAGGGATTACCGGGGCCAGATGAGTATAAGTGACGAGATCTTGAAAGTCGTTCCTGTGGGAGCGGCCAAATGAGCGGGATCCCGGCACTGGCGGGGAGGGGCTCAGCGGAAGCACTCGGCGTGACGCGCATTGTGGTATTCGGCGCATGGCTCGTATGGGTGCTCTTCGTCCCCATCGAGCGGCTGGCCGCGGTCCCAACCATCCTCTTCCAGCCCACGGGTCCGCTCCAGCTCCTGCCCGCACCGCTACTGGACGCATTCATGACCTCAGGGGTGCTACTCGCCCTTCGCGGGATCGTTGCCGCGCTCCTGGTCGCCGCCGTCCTCGGAGTCAGGCCATTCGCCCCGATCGGGATCGCCGCGATGGCTGGCGTCTTGGTGTTCGACAGCGTCATGAAGAGCTTCCAGGGGCACGTCAACCATGCACAGCTCTGCATCCTGTTCGCTGGATTCCTGATAGCGCTGTCGCCCGCGGCGGATGGTCTGTCCATCATGGGCCGGCGCCGCCGCGACCTGTCCGCGGTCTACGATTTCCCGATCCTGGCCACGGCGACCATTCTGACACTCACCTACACCTTCGTCGGTGCCCGGCGACTCGCGGCCGGCGGCCTGACGATCTACCTGAACGACGCGCTGCCTACCTACCTCGGCCTGCGGTCGATCGACTACGACTTGACCACCTTCGACTTCGGCCTCCTCGCTCTCTCGTATCCGTCCGTGGCCGCGGCCATGAAGCTGGGGTTCGCTGTCGTGACGCTCGCCGAGATCGTTTCCCCGCTGTGCCTGATATCCGGGCGGTTGCGCCTTGCCTGGATTGCCGTCATCGTTCCATTCCACATCGTCACGTTGTTGACGATGAACATCTTCTTCTGGGAGAACCTCCTCCTGATCATGGTGGCCCTGACCGGTTTACCCTACCTCTTCTCCCCCCAGCCAGGGGAGCCAAGTTCCGGGCCAATCGTCTTCTACGACGGGGAGTGCGGGCTCTGTCAGCGGTCGGTGCAGTGGCTGCTCCGGCACGACCCCGAGGGCGTGCTGCGCTACGCGCCGCTCGAAGGTGAGACCGCACAACGATCGGCGCTGCCGCCGCTGGGTGAGGATCGGGGCGCGTGGTCACTCGTCTACCAGGAGGATGGAAAGCATTTCCTCGGGTCGGAAGGCGTGCTCCGCGCCGTCAAGCGCCTGGGTGGCATCTGGGGACCGGCCGCGGCGCTTGCGCTGCTGGTCCCCCGCGCCATTCGGGACGGCGTCTACCGCACGGTTGCCCGCAACCGGTACCGCCTCTTCGGCCGCCTCGACGCCTGCCAGCTCCCCACGCCCCAGACACGCGACCGCTTCCTCCCCTGACCTCCCCAGAGACGGGCAAAGGCCGCTCCCCCCGCGCTGACGGCACGCTTTCCGCAGCACCGACGCCGACGTGCATCGGTTCGCATGGGAGGCGATCGGATGAAGCCCACGCACGCGATACACCCGGCCCTGGTCCAACTCGCTCTCGCTCTCGCGTTCGGCGCGCTCAGCGCATGCGAAGCCCCGGAACGCCAGCCGGACACGCCCGGCGCAGGAGAATCCGCACCCGAAGCCGCGGCCCCGCCAGAGCCGGGGCAGGATCGGATCGTGATCGAGGACGTCTTCGCCACGCCCGAATCCGTGGTCTACGACGCGGACGCCGATGTCTACCTCGTCAGCAACGTGAATGGTGACCCATTCGACCGGGACGGCAACGGCTTCATTTCGCGGGTGCTGCCCGACGGAGAAGTGGAGCGGGCGCGCTGGATCGAGGGATCGGCGAATGGCGTGGCGTTGCACGCGCCCAAGGGGATGGCGCTCAAGGGCGACACGCTCTTCGTCGCCGACCTGGACACGATACGGGCGTTCGACCGGCGATCCGGTGAGCCGATGGGCGCTGTCGGTGTGCCCGGCGCCACGTTCCTGAACGGGCTGGCGGTCGGGCCGGACGGCACGCTGTACGCCAGCGACTCGGGACTTTCGAGCGGGTACGCCCCCTCCGGCACGGACGCCGTCTACGCCATCCGCGACGGTGTCCCGGTCGCCCTCGCCACGGGAACCGCGCTCGCCCATCCAAACGGGCTACTCGTTCACGGCGACAGCGTCTACGTCGCGCCGCTGGACGCCAGCACCATCCTGGCGGTGCTCCCTGACGGGTCGGTGACGTCTGTGCACGCGGTGCCGGCGGGCGCGCTCGACGGGATAACGCGGATGCCGGACGGATCGCTCCTGGTCTCGAGCTGGGAAGGCGAGGCCGTGTACCGGATCCGGCCGAACGGCGAGGTAGAGGCCGCGGTGCCATCCGTGGACACTCCTGCCGACATCGGCTTCGACGACCGTCGCGGCCGCGTGCTGATCCC
>DATMSC010000490.1:0-6015 GCA_035565595.1 Longimicrobiales bacterium
GGTGGACTACCACGCGATCACGGTGCCGTACGAACCGGCGGAGCTGCCCCGCCGCACCTTCGATATGGCGGTGAGCTTCCTCGCCGCGGGACTCGATCCGGACCGTTGCACGATCTTCGTGCAGTCCGACGTACCGGAGCACACGGAGCTGGCGTGGCTGTTCAACACCGTGACACCGCTGGGTGAGCTCGAGCGCATGACCCAGTTCAAGGACAAGGCTGCGGGGTTGGAGTCCGTGCCCGCCGGCCTCCTGAACTATCCGGTACTCCAGGCTGCGGACATCCTGATCTACCGCGCGAACCTCGTGCCGGTCGGCGAGGACCAGGCGCAGCACCTCGAGCTGACGCGCGAGGTCGCGCGCCGCTGGAACCGGGCGTACGGCGAGTATTTCCCGGAGCCTCAGGCGCTGATCAGCGATGTGGGTCGGGTCCGCGGGCTGGACGGGGAATCCAAGATGAGCAAGAGCCGCGGCAACACGGTCGGTATACTGGACGATCCGGACACGATTCGCGCTCGCGTCCGAACGGCCGTGACCGATCCTGCGCGCGTGAAGCGTACCGATCCGGGGCACCCGGAGGTCTGCAACGTGTTCGCGCTGCACCGATTCTTCTCCTCGGCGGAGACCATCGCCGAGATCGAGGCCGGATGCCGATCAGCGGAGATCGGCTGCGTGGAGTGCAAGCGGCGGCTCGCGGATGCGATCGCGGATCATCTCGCGCCGGTCCGCGAGCGGGCTGCCGAATACGCGGCAAGACCGGACCGGGTGCGCGAGATCCTGGGCGACGGCGCGAGCCGCTGCCGCGCGCTGGCCAGGGAGACGCTGGGAGAAGTGCGGGAGCGGATGGGACTCTCCCGGCAACCCTCGACATCCGTTACCGCTGGGCGCTGAAAGCAGGCCCTTCCGCCCCCAGCCCGGGCGCAACTCCTGCGTAATGTCTGTTCGGGACCGGAACGTTCCGAAAGCAGCAGGAGAGCAGCAATGCCGGAGCGCACGGATCGGCACGACGCGGATGGGCGTGGCCGCGGTCTTTCGCGAGGAACCGGCGGGAACGAGAGTTCCGCCGGCGCCGGACGCCCGGAGGGCGCTCGCCGCGGCGGGGCGGGTGACGGCGAGGCTGGGGCCGGGGTGGAGAAGGTGCTCGTCCAGGTCTGCCTCGTCTGCGGCACCGAACGCATTTTCGATACGGAACCGCTCGAGCCCGGCATGCGCTGTCCGAAGTGCGGCGGCCAGGTGTTCCGCACTTTCTACGACGTGCCCGGGCAGAACGAAGCCCACGAGGATTTCCGCGCGGCGACGGAGCGCGATCTCTCTCCCGACTCCGCGGCGTCGGATGTCAGCGTGGACGATGTGATTGACCTCAACAATCCATGATGGTGGAACCACTCTTCAGGGGATCGTGCGTGGCGCTCGTCACGCCCTTCAGTGAGCGTGGCGTGAACGAGCCGGTCCTTCGAGACCTGGTGCGATTCCATCACGAATCCGGCACCGACGCCCTGCTCGTTTGCGGTTCGACGGGCGAAGCGGCGACCATGTCGCCGGAGGAGCAGTGTGCCGCGATCGAGGCAGTCGTCGACGAGAACAACGGTCGCCTCCCCGTTCTGGCAGGGTGCGGCGGGAGCGACACCGCCCGGGTGGCGGAGCTCGCAGCGAACGCGCGGAAGGCGGGCGCCGACGCGGTGCTGGTGAGCGCGCCCCCGTACTGCAAGCCGACGCAGCGGGGGCTGATCGCACACTTCCGGAAGGTGCTCGACGCCGCGGACCTGCCGCTCGTCGTGTACAACATCCCGGGAAGGGCCGGGGTCAACATACTCCCGGAGACGATCCTCGAACTGGCGGAGGATCGCCGCGTCGTAGGTGTAAAGGAAGCGAGCGGCGACATTTCGCAGGTGGCCGCGCTGGCGGCTCTGGCACGGGGGCGGTTGAGTCTCTGGAGCGGGAACGACGACCAGACGGTCCCGATCCTGGCGCTCGGCGGTGATGGTGTGATCAGCGTGCTGGCCAACGTGGCCCCGACGCATGTTGCGAAGATGATCGACGCTTTCCGGGCTGGCGACGTCGACGCCGCTCGCACGCTCCAGTTGGACATGCTGCCGCTGTATGACGCGCTGTTCTCCGAGCCGAATCCGATTCCGGTGAAGACCGCGCTGCGCTGGCTCGGGTTCGACGTAGGGCCGCTCAGGCTACCGCTCGTGGAGATGGAGGACGGTGCGCGCGACCGCCTGATCGCGGCGTTGCGCATGGCCGGCCTGGAGCGGATCCACTGACCGTGGCGATCCGGATTGCGGTTTCCGGTGCGACCGGGCGCATGGGTCGGGCGCTGGCATCGCTCGTTGCGGCAGCGAACGATCTGACGCTGGTGGGCGGGATTGCCCGTGTGGCACGGGAACCGGATGCTGCGCTGGCGCTCGGTTTCCCCCGAATCGAGTCGCCGGCAGGTGCGGCACCGATCCTCGCCGAGGCCGATGTGCTGATCGATTTCTCCTCTCCGGATCAGCTCGCACGTGTCCTCGAGGAGGCGAGGCCGGACGGCGTTCCCGGTGCGCTGGTCATCGGCACGACGGGTCTCGATGACGATCTGCTCGCGCGGCTCGACGAAATCGCGGCGTCCAGAGCCGTGATGGCGGAAGCCAACTTCAGCGTCGGAATCCAGGTGCTGACGGCGCTCGCCACGGCGGCCGCGGCGGGGCTCCCGGCGAGCGAGTACGATGTTGAGATCGTCGAGACGCATCACCGCGCGAAGGCAGATGCGCCGAGCGGTACGGCGCTGTCGCTGGCCCGCGCCGTGGCACTCGCCCGCTCTGTCGACCTCGCCGCAGTGCGGCGGGATGGCCGGAGCGGCAGGACCGGTGCGCGGCCGGATGGAGAGATCGGCCTGCATGCCTTGCGCGGCGGCAGCGTGATCGGTGAGCACCGCGTGCTCTTCCTCGGCCAGAGAGAGCGGATCGAGCTGGCGCACGCGGCGAGCGACCGCGCCGTATTCGCGGAGGGCGCACTCGTCGCCGCGCGCTGGCTCGCGGGCAGGGCTCCGGGCCGTTACACCTTCCGGGAGGCGCTCGGGCTGGCGTGAGCTGCGGCGATCGGCCGCCGCAGGCGGCGCTGCATGCCAGCGACCGGGGCAGGGGGCTTCATGGACACGTCCACGACGGGAGCTCTGATCGCCGAGCTCGGACTCCTGAGGATCGACCTCCTCGGTCGCCTCCTGCTCGCCGCGGTGCTGGGCGGCGCGGTCGGGATCGAGCGGGAGCTGAGTGGGAAACCGGCGGGGTTCAGGACCAATCTGCTGATCTGCGTAGGGGCAGCGCTCCTGACCGAGCTGTCGGTTACCATTTCGCTCTTCAGCGGCGGTCCGGCGGATCCCGGCCGGATCGCCGCGCAGATCGTGAGCGGCATCGGATTCCTCGGGGCCGGTACGATCATCCAGGCGCGCGGGCACGTGCTCGGCCTCACCACGGCGGCGACGCTGTGGGTGGTCGCGGCGATCGGAATGGCCGTGGGAGCGCGGGCGTACGTCGAAGCGGTAGGTACGACGATCCTGGTCGTCGCGGTGCTGCTCTTCCTCGGCCGGATCGAATCGTTGCTCGTGCGGCGGACCGGGCGCCACACGCTGCGCCTCACCCTCGGCGCCGATGGTTATGATCCCGGCCGCGTCGAATCCGGGCTCCGGGAGCTTGGGCTCGACGTCGGTGACTTCGAGATCGAATGGGCGGATGACGTGCTCCACATCGTTGTCGAGGCATCCGGTTCGGAGGCAGACTGGCGACGTGTCATGGAGCGACTCTCGCGCTGGCCGGGGATCCGGCGCATGTCGCGGTCGTAGTGCGGCGGTTCTCGGGCCGGCGAGTCACATGACGGATACCGGGGTGTGGTTCCGCCGCGCCGCGCAGCAAGAGTTGCGGTGCCAGGAACACGTGGTTGCGGACGGCGTCCGGTCGCGGGCGGTCCCGCGAATGCGGTGCGGAATGATCCAAACCAGAGGCGAACGGCTATGATCGAAGTCCTGAAAGGCGCGATGCAGCGCGGGGCGTCCGATATCCACTTCAAGTCCGGTGCACCGGTGCTGGCACGCATCCGCGGCGATCTGGTGCCGCTGACCAGCCAGCGACTCTCCTCCGATCAGATCCGGCAGCTCGCGCTCCAGTTCATCACCGACCCGAAGGTCAAGGCGCAGGTCGACGCCATCCAGGACTACGACTGCTCTTTTGGCGTGCCGGGGGTAGGCCGCTTCCGCGTCAACGTCCTCCGCCAGAGGGGCACGTACGGCATTGTGCTCCGGGCGATCCCGTTCGAGATACCGACACTCGAGCAGCTCGGGCTCCCTCCGGTGCTCGCCCAGATCGCGCGCAGCGAGCGCGGGATGGTTCTCGTCACCGGCGTCACCGGCTCCGGGAAGAGCACCACTCTCGCGGCAATGCTCAATCACATCAACGTGAACGCGCACAAGCACATCATCACGCTGGAAGACCCGATCGAGTTCCTCCATCGCGACATCCAGTGCGCGATCACGCAGCGCGAGGTCGGCTCGGACACCCAGTCGTTCGGCCACGGCCTCCGGGCTTCACTGCGCGAGGACCCGGACGTGATCCTGGTGGGCGAGATGCGCGACACGGAAACGATCGACATCGCCCTCAAGGCCGCCGAAACGGGCCACCTGCTCCTTTCGACGCTGCACACGCCGAACGCGGTCAAGACCATCTCACGCATCATCTCGGTGTTCCCGCCGCACGAGCAGCACATGGTGCGGATCCGTGTCGCGGAGTCGCTCATTGCCGTGATTTCGCAGAGGCTGCTGCCGCGGAAAGACGGGAATGGCCGGGTGGCCGCCTGCGAGGTCATGGTCGTCACCTCCACGATTCGCGACGCGATCATGGACCCCGAGCGCACTGAGGAGATCTACGATTTCATTGCCGACGGCCGCGAGCAGTACGGTTCACAGACCTTCGACCAGCACCTGATGGAGCTGGTTTCCGCGGATGTGGTGGACTTCGAGACCGCCAAGGCCGCGGCGAACAATCCGTCGGACTTCGAGCTGAAGATGAGGATGCTGGCCTGAACATCCGGACGTCCGCGGCCGCGCTGGATGCGATCGGCCGCGGGCGACCGGGCTGGCCCGGCCATCAGTAGTATGCATTCGCTTCCGGACCGCCCATCGCCCGATCCATCGGGGCGCGCCGCCGCGGCCGCTGCGCTGGCCGCGCTTGCGAGGCCACGGATGTGCGGTTCTCGCGGCGCGCGTGACGTAGAGTCGGAGCTGCGGCGGCGATTCGGGGACCTCGGTTACGAGATCCAGGAGTTGCCGTTTTCCTTTTCCGCCTTCCCCGGGCGCTACGGGCCATCGCTCGTAGGCGTGCTGCTCGCGGCAGTCGTCCTGGGAGCCGGAGCATCTCTGTGGTTCGGCCAACCGGAGGTGTCACTCTGGTGGCTGGGTGGTGGGGCGGTAGCGGGCGTTGCGCTCGGACTGCTCGCGCGCCCTGCGATCCGATGGCTTCCGATCCAGCGAATGCACGCGAGCAACTGGCTCGTCGCGCGGCCGGGCGCGGTCCCGGCGTACGTCGTCGTCGCGCACCGGGACAGCAAATCGCAGCCCAGCTCGCTCCTCCTCCGCGCAATCGCCGCCGCAGCGGGTCCGCTGTCGCTGATCACGCTCACGGCAGTCGCAATCATTGAGACGATCCGCCCCACCTGGATCACGGCGGTGCTCGTGCTCCCAGCGGTTGCGGCCGGGCTCGGCAGCGGGCTCGTACTCATATTCTGCTACGCGGCAAACCGCTCGCCCGGCGCGCTCGACAACGCGAGCGGACTCGCAGCGCTCCTCGCGCTCGCTTCGCGGGAGCGATCCCGCGATGTCGCGTTCCTGGTGACCGACGCTGAGGAGCTCGGACTGGCCGGAGCGGCCGCGGCCTGCCTGTGCGTGCCACGTCATGCCGCGATCATCAACCTCGATGGCCTGGACGACGACGGGCCGTTCCACATTATGGATCGCCGTGTGGGCCCGCCTTCTGCCGATGCCCGGTCCG
>DATMSC010000491.1:0-4025 GCA_035565595.1 Longimicrobiales bacterium
CTCTACTCACCGGTCGAGGGCGTGGCGCGGGCGCAGAGCTCGATGCTCCGGCACCTCGTGCGAACGTTCTTCCAGGGCTCGGTCCCGCGGGCGGTGTCCGCTCTTCTGGGAGCGGAGGAGCGCCTGACCCGGGAAGAGCTGGATGAGATAGCCCGGTACGTCGAGGCGGCTCGGGAAGAGGCGGATTAGACATGAAGATCGCGCCGATCGATTCCTGGGTCCTGGAAATCGGCGTGATCGCCGCGGCCTGGCAGGTAAAGGCCGCACTGCTCCTCATCGTGGTGCTCCTGGTCCAGCGTGCGCTGAGCGACAGCTCGGCGGCGTTCCGACGGCGGGTCTGGGCGGCCGGGCTGACAGCCGCGCTGCTCCTCCCGGTGCTCGGGTCCTGGCTCCCCCGCATATCGCTGGATGTCCCGTATGTGGCGACGGTCCTCGAAGAGGCCGAGCGCGAGGTGGCGGTCGACGCGGCGAATTCCAGTGCATCGGCGCTGATCCTGAAGGTGCCGACCGGGTTGCAGGCGGCAGATGCTTCGCGTGGTGATGACGCCGCCGCGGATGCACGCCCGGTCGTCACGGGTGATTTCCAGCCGGCGTCGCCTTCCACGCTCGCGTCACCTGCGGGCGATGATGGACGCTCCTGGTTGTCCCTCCGCCTCTTTTTCACGGTCATCGCCATCGCATGGGCGCTCGGGGTGCTCGTCCGCCTCGCCTGGCTGGCGTACGAGAACATCCGCGTGCGTGTCCGTTTCAGGGACGCTGTGCCACTCCCCGCCGGCCGCATCGCGCGGGTAGCCGAGGACGCCTTGCGGTTTCTGCCACGGTGGCGGCGGGTGCGGCTGGTCGTCAGCCCGAGCGATAACGTGTTGTGCACGTACGGCTTGTTGCGGCCCGTCATCGTGCTCCCGGCGGGTGCCAATGACTGGCCCGACGACCGGCTTCGGGTGGCCATCCTGCACGAGGCCATGCACATCCGCGCATTCGACTACCTCGGCCTGCTCCTTTCGGAGATCGCGTGCGCGATTTACTGGCCCAATCCGCTGGTCTGGCATGCGCGCAGCCGTCTGCAGGCCGAGCAGGAGGAAGCGTGCGATGCCCAGGTGATCCACTGCGGCGTCCGCCCGGTCGACTACGCTTCGCACCTGGTCGAGATCGCAAGACTGTTCCACGCTTCGCCTTACGAGTGGCGCGCAACGCTCCCGCTGGCGCGGTGCCGGCTCGAATCCCGGGTCCTCTCCATTCTCCAGAAGCGCGGTTTGCCGCCGGGTGTGCCTGCTACGGCGTGGTCCGGCGTCGCGCTCCTCCTCGCCAGTATCGTCGTGCCGGTCAGCATGCTGCACCCGGGTCGCGAGCCTGCGCCGATTCCCTCGCAACCTGTCGCGCTGCCATTTCCGGAGATCGTGCTCGAGCTCCCGGAGGTCCGCGATCTCGCAATGGCTTCCGCTTCCGCATGGGAGCTGCCGCCGCTGCCCGCGGTGCCTCCCATTCCCGTGTCGACGGTGGCGGAACCGCTCGCCGGTATCGGTGTTCAGCGCGCCTCATTCATGTGGCTGGAAGCCGAAGACCTGGTGACCAACCGCCGCCTGATCGAGCACGACCGCGGCGGCGCTACCTCCGGCGGCAATTACGTCACGCTCGCCACTGAGCGCCGTAGAGACTCCGGCGCTCTCGTAGCCGCGTTCGATGTCGCGCAGGCCGGGCCGCACTATCTGTGGGCTCGTGTGCGACAGGTGGGTCGCAGGGACGGCGGTCTCCAGATTTCAGTGGATGGCGGCGAGCTGACCGAGTGGAATCTCCCGCGCGGCCGCGACGTCGACCGCGGTGAATGGTTCTGGGTAAGGCTGGAATCCGGCCGGCGCAACGAGCCACGACCCATCGAGCTCGGTATCGGGTCCCACCAGATCCGGATCTCGGCCCAGGGCGCTGATGTCGACGTCGATGGCGTCGTAATTGCCGCCGACCCGACCTTCATCCCTCGCGGCGCACCGCCCATGGTGCCCCCTGAGCAGCCAGTCCACATCTGGCTTGCCGCTGACAATGCGACCTGGTCGGAGCCGTTCGTCATCGATCAGGCTGAGGAAGGATTCCGGTTCCTGCACGTCGACACCCGCAGGAATAACCGCGATGCGCCGCCCACCAACGCGTCGGCCGTGTTCCGCTTCGACGTCGCCGAGGCCGGGATCTACCTCGTATGGGCACGCACCCTTGTGCGTCGTTCAGATGGCGACTCGTTCTGGGTTCGTGTGAACAACGGTCCGTGGATCGCCTGGGACGAACTGCCCAGGGACCGCAACTGGCAGTGGTCGGAGGTCCGGCACCCCGACGCACCCGGCGGCGTCGTGCAGTTCCCGCTGCACGCCGGTGAGAACACCATCGAGTTTGCCCTGCGCGAGGGCGGTCCCCGACTCGACCGTGTCCTCGTGACCAACGACCCCCGCTTCATCCCCCGCAGCCGGGGCACTCCCACTCAGACCGCCGCTCGCGATCTGAGCTTCCAACGCGATCCTCGCACGTCCTGACATCACCTGAGTCCCGCCACCCCAACGCACCGGGTGCCGCCCATGAATGCACAAACTTTTGC
The DNA here is from genome assembly GCA_035565595.1 of Longimicrobiales bacterium. Lineage (GTDB taxonomy): Bacteria > Gemmatimonadota > Gemmatimonadetes > Longimicrobiales > RSA9 > DATMSC01. The sequence goes on from DATMSC010000491.1 coordinate 2,579, forward strand.
AAAAGGAGGGTACGGATGGGATTTCGAGCTGGAGGGCAAGACACTGCGCTGCGCGAGCGGGCTGCACGCCTCGCGCTGGTTTCTGTACTCGCATGCGCGCCGCTGATGCTGGTGGCTGCGCCACTCTGCGCGCAGGAGGATGCTGATGGTGTGCTGACGCTGGAGCGGCTGGTGGAGCTGGGCCTGCGAGACAGCTACCGGGTGCGGCAGCTCCAGATGGGTATCGACCGTACGCGTGCGTTGCTGCGGGCGGAGCAGGCGGGTCTCAAGTCGAGCGTGGATCTCGAGATCACGGCTCCGCAGTTTCAGTCCATTTCCGAATACGAGTTCGACTCACAGACTCAACGCAATATTCTGGTGCACCAGGACACCCGGCGCTGGGAGGCGGAGCTCTCGATCCGGCAACCGGTCATTCTGTTCGGCATCCCGACCAACGGATACCTATCGCTGAACAATCGCATGTACCGGTACGACCAGCTCGACGAAGATGATCGGGACGTGCGGTATTACAACCGATACTTCATAGCATACGAGCAGCCACTCTTCCAGCCGAACACGATGCGGAACGACCTGTTGGAGGCCCAGCTGAACGTCGAAGAGGCGGAGCTGGACTACCAGGATGACGTCGTCGGCATGATCGACGACCTCGCGGGTGACTATTTCGACCTCTTCGAGTACGCCTATGAGCGGCTCATCGCCGAGCACACGGTCCAGAATCTCGAGGTTGCTATGGCAGCCGCGCAGGAGGTCGTGACCAGGGACCCGACGCGTGCGATCGAGATGGACCAGCTCCAGGTGGCGGTCGCCAACGCACGGGAGGAGGTGCAGGCGGCGGAGAGCGGGTATCGGCTGCTGGCGTCAAGCATCCGGCAAGACCTCCGGCTGCCCGAATCGGAGCCGTTGACGGTCGAGCCGGCGATCGAGGTCTCACCGATCCGGATCGACGTCCAGCGGGCGATCGAGCTGGCCAGCACGCTCGCGCCTCGCCTCCGGTCACTCGAGATCCAGCGACAGATGTCCGAGATCCAGTTGGAGGAAGCGCGTGGGCGCAACGGTTTCCGGGTCGACCTCGAGTTGACGTACGGCCGTGAGGTACAGGACCCCCGGTTCGAAAGGCTCTGGCAGGACCCCCGGAACAGCTACACGGTGAACGTGGAAGCGTACGTCCCGATCTGGGATTGGGGCGAGCGCGACCACCGGATCGCGGCGCAGCGGATCTCGCTCGAGCGGGCAGAGCTGCAGATTGCGGAAGCGCAGTCGCAGATCGCGAGTAGTGTTGCCAACCAGGTCCAGAATCTCGCGGAGTACCAGCAGCGCGCGCTGAACATGCAGGACAACCTCGCCTTTGCCCGGCAGATCACGGCGACGACGCTGGAGAGGTACCGGGCGGGCGAAGTCGCGCTCGTGGACGTGCTCCAGACCATCGACCGGGAAGCGCAGACCGCGG
>DATMSC010000492.1:0-2691 GCA_035565595.1 Longimicrobiales bacterium
GCGTGCACCCGCAGATCGAGGTCATCATGGCGATCGCCGCGCCGGCGGTGCCTGGCGCCGCCGAGGCTGTCGAGCAGTCCGGCAGGACCGACGTCAAGGTCACCGGTCTCTCGCTGCCCAGCATGTGCCGGCCGTACATCAAGAGCGGCGTCATCGAGAGCTGCATCCTCTGGAACACGACGGACCTGGGCTAGCTCACCGTCTTCGCCGCGAACGAGCTGGCGCGCGGTCGGCTCCAGACGGGCCAGACCTCTCTCAACGCCGGCCGGCTCGGCACCATCGAGATCGCCGGCGACGAGATCCTGCTCGGCGCGCCGTTCATTTTCAATGAGGAGAATATCGACGATTTTGACTTTTGATCCCGAGCCCGAGCCCGGGTCCGAGCCCGGGTCCGAGCCCGCTCCCGAAAAAGGGCCCAGGGCTCACAGAATTCAGCTCTCGGCGTGAACGCTCAGATTCATGCGAATGTGGATACGTCGGGGTTCCCACGGCTGGGGAATAAGAAAAGGGCATAACGGCGAACATTTCATCGGGAGCGGGCTCGGGCTCGGGCGCGGGAAATTGTAGGTGACCATGCTTACCACTGAATTCATCGACGAGCGTAACGCGGCAGAGCTGCCGCACCACCTGACCGACTACCAGGCGCTGGGCGAGCGGCTGGCCCGGCGAGGATTGGACGTGGAGCGCGCGGTGGAGACGCTGGCTGCGTTCGACCTGGCGATCCCGTCGTGGTCGCTGGGGACGGGCGGGACGCGGTTCGGGCGGTTCCCGGGGCCGGGAGAGCCGCGCAACGTCTTCGAGAAAATGGACGACGTGGCGGTCATCCATCGGTTGACGGGGGCGGCGTCCGGCGTGTCGCTGCACATCCCGTGGGACGAGCCGGACGACCCGGCGGCGCTCCGGGGGCACGCCGCGGCACTCGGACTGCGCATCGATGCGGTCAACTCGAACACGTTCCAGGATCAGCCGGGGCAGCGGTTGTCGTACAAGTTCGGCTCGCTCGCGCACACGGATCCGGCGGTCCGGGAGCAGGCAATCGAGCACAACCTGCACGTGATCGAGGTCGGGGAGGTGCTGGGGTCGACGGCGCTCTCGGTCTGGCTCGCGGACGGGAGCAACTTCCCCGGGCAGATGCACCTCCGGCGGGCTTTCGACCGCACGTTCGACGGGCTCGCCCGCATCTATGCGGCGCTCCCGGACGAGTGGAGGATGTTCATCGAGCACAAGCCGTACGAACCGGCGTTCTACGCGGCGGTCGTGCAGGACTGGGGGTCGTCGTATCTGCTCGCGCATGCGCTCGGCCCGAAGGCGCAGTGTCTGGTGGACCTGGGGCACCACCTCCCGGCCACGAACATCGAGCTGATCGTGGCGCGGCTCCTGGGCGCCGGCAAGCTGGGCGGCTTCCACTTCAACGACGCGCAGTACGGCGACGACGACCTCACGGCCGGCTCGATCCACCCGTACCGCCTCTTCCTCGTCTTCAATGAACTGGTCGACGCCGCGCGCGACCGGCTTCCGGACTTCGATCCAGCGTACATGATCGACCAGAGCCACAACCTCAAGGACCCCATCGAGGCGCTCCTCCAGACCGTCGACCAGGTGCAGCGGGCGTACGCCAGGGCGCTCATCGTGGACCGGGACGCGCTGGACGCGTACCAGGAGGCGAACGACGTCCTCATGGCCGAACGCACACTGCAGCAGGCTTTCGAGACCGACGTCGGACCGCTGGTCGCGGAGGCGAGGCGGAGGAACGGCGCAGCGATCGATCCGGTTGCGACCTTCCGGGCTTCCGGCTATCGGGCGGCCAGGGGGGAGGAACGGGGTGCCGTCGCGTACGCGCCGCCTCAGAGTCTGTGACTTCCGCGCTGTCGCTCGCGATGCAGGCCTCCTACCTGGCCGTCGATCTCGGCGCGTCGAGCGGCCGCGCAGTGCTCGGCATCCTGGACGGCGAGCGGGTGACGGTCGAGGAGATTCACCGGTTCCCGACGCCGCTCGTCGCGCGCGACGGCCACCTCTTCTGGGACATCGACACGCTCTGGTCCGAAGTGCGGCACGGTGTGTCGCTCGCACTGGAGCGGGAGCCGGCGCTCCGGTCGGTGTCCGTGGACTCGTGGGCGGTGGACTACGTGCCGCTCGCTGCCGAGGGTCGGCTGCTCCGGCAGCCGTATTCCTACCGGGACCCGCGCACGCGCGGGATGATGGCGCGGGCTTTCGAGTTCGTGCCCGGGTACGAGCTGTACCGCCGGACCGGGATCCAGATGCTCGAGCTGAACACACTGTACCAGCTCCTGGCCGACATGGACGAAGAGCCGGCAACGCTCCACGCGACGACGAACCGCCTCCTCATCGCCGACTACCTCCTCTACCGCTTGAGCGGCAGGCCGGTGGTCGAGCGCACCAACGCGTCCACGACCCAACTCATGGACGTGGCGACTGGCGACTGGGCGTACGATCTGATGAACCGGTTCGGGCTCCCGGTAACGGGATGGCCCGAGATCGTGCCGCCCGGCACAATCCTCGGACCTCTGCGGGAGCCCGCCGGCGGCGACGCGGGCGGTCCCGTCGTCGTCGCCTCCTGCTCCCACGACACCGCCGCCGCCGTGGCTGCAGTGCCCGCACAGGACGGGTCGCGCTGGGCGTATCTCTCGTCCGGCACCTGGTCGCTCCTTGGCGTGGAACGCGACGCGCCGC
>DATMSC010000493.1:0-5764 GCA_035565595.1 Longimicrobiales bacterium
CGGGTGGCGACCACGCCCCGTCGGTCGACCAACCAGGATTCCATAGACAGACGACGCTCATATCCCGCGACACCGAGCCAGAACCGCGTGCTCGTGCTCAACCCCAGCCCCGCAACCCGTACCTCCACCCGTACCGCCTCCACCTCCGTCGGTTCGCCGAACGGGTTCAACCGCCAGCGATACCCGTCCACCGGGATCCTCGAAACCATCCGCAGCGCCGCAACCGGCACCGCGTCCACCAGCGCGACGAAGGCAGCGCCGCCCTCCCGCGCCCTGCGCGAAAGCCGCACACCCGCCGAATCCAGCGATGCCCCCGCGAGCACCACGAGCCCGAAACCACCGGACCGGAGCAGCTCCTCCGCGCAGACCAGAGCCCCGGCTTCGTCTCTGGGGCGCACCAGGAGCGGCCCCTCCGGCCACGTCTCGCCCACGACCCGCCCCGTCCCATCCACCCACGCCGCCCGCTCGCCTCGCCGGACCAGATCCACGCAGACGCCCCGCAGCACCGCCGTCGCACCGCCCCCCGGCACCCACGCAACCAGCCGCCCCCGCGGGAGACCACCACCCGGCAGCACCCGGTCCAGCGGCTCCACCCCCGTGGCCACCACCGGCGTCGTGCGATACCCGACGGGCACCGCACCCGGAAACCGCTCCGCGATCTCCTGTCGTAACTCCAGTACCTGCGAAGACATACGGCTCCCCGTCCACCGGATTGCACCGCTATACCTCAAGCTAATACCGAACATATCCCGAAAACAAGCTTTGAGGCGTGCGGTGACCGGTTCCCCGCCGCCCCCGTGCACCGTGCGCATCCGATCATTCAGATCGCGCGTTCGAGTGCATACCGCAGTCAGCATCTGGGGCGTTCATTTGCGCACCGCGCTCAGCATCTGGCGCGTTCATTTGCGCACTGCAGTCAGCATCCGAGGCGTTCATTTGCGCACTGCGGTCAGCATCTGGGGCGTTCAGGTGCGTGTCCGCCCCCATACGCCCGCACGGGACGAACACCGGGCCACCGTACCCGTTGCCGGCTCGTATGCCTTCAAGCGTTCAGCGGGACGAAGACGATTGCGCGGGCGACCCGGAGGGCATAGCATTCGGTCACATTGCCAACAAGCGACGCGCCGCAGCCGGAAAAGGCACCGGTGAGTGCCGTGCCGATACACGACCGCGGCCGACCCGGTGCATCCAGACATCGGCGAACCGGGCTGAAGGGACATGTAACCTCCACGGGAGGAACCACATGGATCGCAGAGAGCTCCTCAGGCACGGCGCGCTGGCCTCCGTCGGCCTCGCCGCGGCCTCCGTCCGGCCGGTGCCCGTGTGGGCGGCCGGGGGGCGCGATTCCGGAGTACCGCGCGCCAACCGCATCATCTTCTTCGCGTACGACGGTATGACGTGGGAAGACCTCTCCATGGCCCGGTACTACGCCATGCGGCACCGCGACCGCCGGCTCGAGGTGGAGCGGCTCATGGCGACGGGCGCGAGCGGAGCGATGCTCGTGCACAGCCTGACCTCCATCGTGACGGACTCGTCGGCGGCGAGCGTCGCCTGGTCGACGGGGCGGAAGATCGTGAATCAGGCCATGGGCGTGTATCCGGACGGGACGCAGCTCACGACGATCCTGCAGCTCGCCAGGGATCGCGGTCTTGCGACGGGCCTCATGACGACGACCCGGATCACGCACGCCACGCCTGCCGGCTGGTGGGCGCACACGGACAACCGCGAGCGCGAGCGCGACATCGCGCTCCAGTACCTGGACGACGGGCCTGACATTCTCCTCGGCGGCGGCGCGATGAACTTCACGTCGCAGGACCGGGACCTGTTCTCCGAGTTCGAGGAGCAGGGATATCAGGTACTGCGCTCACAGGAGGATCTCCGGGGCGCGACCGGGAACCGGCTACTCGGCGCCTTCACCCGGGATCACCTGCCCTACGAGATCGACCGGATGTACCAGGGCGCGGAGTCGCCCAGCCTCGCCGACCTCGTCCGGAAGGGTCTCGAGGTGCTGGACGGCTCGGAGCGCGGGTTCGTCGCCCAGATCGAGGCGGGCCGGGTCGACCACGCCAATCACCAGAACGACCCCGGCGCGGCGCTCTGGGAGATCCTCGCCGGCGACGAGGCGCTCGGCGTCGCCATGGACTACGTGGACCGGCGGCCGGGTACGCTCCTCATCGTGGGCGTCGACCACGCCACCGGTTGCGGCGGTGTCTATGGGCGAGGAACCGCGTACCGCAGCTCGAATGAGGCATTCGATCAGCTCACGCTGCGCCGGTCGTCGTACAATCACCTGCGCAGCGTGATCGGGTCGGACCCCTCACCGGACGTCGTGCGCGACGCCGTGCGGGAGCTGATGGGGCTGGAGCTCGCCGACGCCGACGTCGCCCGCCTCGTCGAGGTCGCCTCCGGCGACCTGCGGCTCGGCCACCCGCGCGCCCACGGCGACGCGCTCAACACGTGGCATCAGGCGTTGACGCTCATGGGCGGCAACTCGAGCCTGAACGTCAATTACGCCACCGGCAACCATACGGCGAGCCCGGTACCCGTTGCGATCTACGGCTCCGGCGTACCCAGCACGGGGCTGGGCGTGATCGACAACACGGATCTGTTCAACCTGATGGTCGACGCGCTCGGCATCTCGTTCCAGAATCCGTACATGAGCGAGGCGGAGGCGCTGCAGCTCGGCGCCGTCGTCCCCGCCGAAACGCGCCCGCACTGGGCATGACCGCCCGTGCGCAGTGGTCGGCAAGGGTTGCTGTGCCTCATCACCGACCCATGCCGACCACTGAACACTGAGAACTGAACACTGAGACCAGGGTCGAAAATCCTGACCACCGTCACCGGCATCCATCACGTCACCGCGATCGCGTCGGATCCGCAGCGGAACCTGGACTTCTACGTGGGGTTCCTCGGCCTCCGGCTCGTGAAGCGGACAGTCAATTTCGACGACCCCCAGACATACCACTTCTACTACGGTGACGACATCGGTCGGCCCGGCGGGATCATGACATTCTTCCCGTGGCCTGGCGCCCGCCAGGGTCGGCCGGGCGTGGGCCAGGTCGCCGTCACCTCCTTCGCCATCCTTCCCGGGTCGCTGGGTTTCTGGATCGAGCGGCTGGTGCGCCACGGCATCAGCCATCGCGGCCCGACCACGCGCTCCGTGGCCGGCGAGGTGGAGCGGGTGATCGAGCTCAGGGATCCCGACGGTCTGTTGCTGGAACTGGTCGCGCACCCTGGCGCGGAAACCCGTGCCGGCTGGCATGATGCCCCGGGCATCCCGCCGGAGAATGCAGTCCGCGGCTTCCACTCGGTGGCCGTATGGGTGGACGGCGCCGGTGAGACGGAGCGGGTTCTGACCGAAGTGCTCCGGTTCCGTGAAGCGGCCGAGCATGCCGGTGGGCGACGCTTCGCCTCCGGGGATGGTGGCCCGGGAACGCTCATCGATGTGCGTGACGCGGGAGGTTTCCCGCGAGGTGTCGGCGGTGCCGGCACTGTGCACCACGTCGCCTGGCGGGCAACAGATGACGCCGCACAGCTCGAGCTGCGCCGGCAGGTGGAGGACTCGGGGTTGCAGGCGACACCGGTGATCGACCGCAAGTACTTCCGATCGGTGTACTTCCGGGAGCCGGGCGGCGTGCTCTACGAGATCGCGACCGACCCGCCCGGCTTTTCGATTGACGAACCCGTCGATCGCCTGGGCACGGGCCTGATGCTCCCGCCGCAGTACGAACGCTTCCGTCCGCAGATCGAAGCGGCGCTGCCGCCCATACACCTTCCTGCGGATCTCGAGTCCCCGTCCGTGCTTGCCCCGGAAAGCGGGCCGGAGGAGGTGAGCGGCGACGCCCTCGGCTTCATCCACCGCTACGTCCCGCCGGCGGCAGGTGCCGAGCTCGCCGGCTCGGTCACGCTGCTCCTGCTGCACGGCACGGGGGGAGATGAGGAAGATCTCATCCCGCTCGGCCGCGAGCTCCTCCCGGGCGCCGGGCTGCTGAGCCCGCGCGGCAAGGTCGACGAAAATGGTGCGCCGAGGTTCTTCCGGCGGTTGGCAGTGGGCGTGCTCGACCAGGAGGATCTGGCACTCCGGACGGAGGAGCTCGCCGGCTTCGTCCGGGCCGCCGTCGAGAGCTATGAGCTGGAGCGGGACGGCGTCGTCGCGGTCGGCTTCTCCAACGGCGCAAACATCGCCGCGAGTCTCCTGCTCCGCGGCACCGGCGTGCTCCGCGGCGCCGTGCTGCTCAGCCCGATGCTCCCCTTCGAGCCCGACTCATTGCCGGACCTGAAAGGAGTCTCGGTCTTCATCGGCGCCGGCCGCGCCGACCCGTACTCGCCCGTCGCGCAGGTCGAGCGCCTGGCCGAGCTCCTCCGGGCCGGCGGCGCCGACGTCCACATCCACTGGGAACCCGGCGGGCACACCGTCACGCGGCCAGAGATCGACGCCGCCGCGGCGTGGCTCCGGGAGCGGATCACCGGGTCTCAACAACGCGGCGACTAGCCCTCGCCTGTGGCGATCTCGGCACGGCGCTACCCCTCCCGCGCCGGGAAACCGGGAATGCGGTAGCGGACCAACCGGCGATGATGGGCAGCTCCTCCAGATATCGCTCGCCGGAGGGCGCTTCGGTCCCTGCCGAGCCACAGCCGCTGACGGCGCCCATGACCACCGCCATCGCGACCGCCCGCCACACGATTGGCCGCTCACGATCATGCCCTCGCCCGACGACACGGAACGCCTTCACGACGCACCTCCTTGCCAGTGGTCGATCGTGCAGACGTACGTGCGCGCTACCGCCATGCGTCCTGCATCGGCGCGTCACTCCTACTTCTTTCGTATACGCACAACTTGCACGCGCTGGCTTCCGCGCGCCAGACTTCTGTCGACCTCGAGAGACCGCGGGCGCCCCCGCGCCCGGGCAGAGGAGCGTCCCGGCATTCGGATGAGCCCCCCGGCTGCTCTCACACCCCGGCACCGGCGGTGGCGTGTCGACGAGCGCGGGGGTTCCCTGCCATGCCGGTCATCTTTTGGAGAAGCGGGACGCACGGCCGGTGGCCATACGCTCGCGCGCCGGGTAGAATGCTGCTGGCCTCGCCACGACGGCGGCGGCTTCACTATCACCGGCGCGCCGGTGGCGCTGCGGAACGCATGGAATGACACGCAGGAAGATAGATACTGAATGAAGATCGGACTGGTAGGATTCGCGGGCTCGGGGAAGACGACGGTGTTCAACGCCATGACCGGTCTGGACGTGCCTGTCGGCTTTGGCGGCGAGGTGCGGTTGGGTTCCGTGCGCGTGCCCGACGAGCGGATCGACGCACTGTCCCGGATCTTCTCACCCAGGAAGACGACGTACGCGGAGATCACGTTCTGCGACATCCCGGGCGAGCACGGCGCGGAGAAGAAGGGCCTCTCCCGCCGGGCGCTCCAGCAGATCCGCGACCAGGATGCCCTCTGCCTGGTGCTCCGGGACTTCCCGAACCCCGCCATCGACGAGCCGGCGGACCCGCTCCGTGACCTCGAGGCGTTCCACGCCGAGTGCGTTTTCGCGGATCTCGAGATCGTCGAACGCCGCCTCGATCGGGGACGCAAGGAGAAGGCGAACCCGCAGGAGCTGGCGGCGTTCGAGCGGATGCGGGATGCCCTCGAGGCGGAGCAGCCGATTCGCCTCATCCCCGCCGAGGAGCTGAACCGCGATCTTCTCCGCGGGTATGGCCTCCTGACCGACCGGCCGCTCCTGGTCGCGGTGAACGTGTCGGAGGACCGCGCGAGCGA
>DATMSC010000494.1:0-9132 GCA_035565595.1 Longimicrobiales bacterium
GCCAGACGAGCCGGATGATGGCGGGCCCGGAATCGCGTGCGCCGTGAGCGTCGCAGCCGCGAGCGCAAGGAGCCGGATCCAGAGCATCGCCATCGTTCTGACCTCCACATCAGGGTTCGAGCCGGCGTCAAACATCACCGCTCGGGTGTCATGCACCAGCTCCGCGGGCCATGGCGGACGCCGCCAGCACCGTGCCCGTGCAGGATATCAGGGGTCGGTGCCGCCGTCCATGAGCACTTTGGCGACCGCTTCCTTGAACCCGCCGAACGGCGTACCTTCCACGCGGGCTACGTGGTTGCGGCCACATCTCATCGGACACCTACACCGGGCTTTCGCGTTTGATCGCCATCGTAGGCGGCGGGATTACGGGGCTGGTACTCGGGCACGAGCTGAGCCGGCGGGGTGCGGAATTCGTCATACTCGAGGCCAGCGCCGAGCCGGGCGGCGTCATGCGTTCGCGGGTGGTAGACGGGCGCGTGCTGGACTTCGGCCCGCAGCGGACGCGGCTCACCGCCTCGGTCCAGCGGCTCGTAGACGAGCTGGGGCTGCGCCAGCAGCTCCTCACCGCGCCGGAGCTGCCGCTCTACGTGTACCGCAACGGCCGCTTGCGCGTTGTCCCGTTCTCCGTCGGCGCCGCGATGCGGACCGACCTCTTCACCCTCCCGGAAAAGCTCCGGATCCTCGCGGAGCCGCTGACGGGTCCGGCCCGGTCCGATGAGTCAGTGGCTTCGTTCCTGACCCGAAAGTTCGGTCGCGCGGCGTACACCCACATGCTCGGGCCGCTGTACGGCGGACTCTACGCCTCTGACCCGGCCGACATGCTGATGTCACTCACGCTCAGCCGCGCCCTGGAGCAGTTCGCGATCGGCGATGGCAGCATCCTCCTCCGCCTGGCGCGCATGGCGGGGCGCCGCACGCCACCGCCCGCGTGCTCGTTCCAGGGCGGGATGCAGGAGCTGCCGCGCGCGCTGGCCCGGGCCCACGCCGACAGGGTCCACCTCGACACCGCCGTTCGCGCAATCGAGGGCGCTGGCCACGGTTTCCGCGTGGTGACGCAAACCGATGTTTGGGAGGCCGATCAGGTCGTCGTGACGGTACCGGCGACAGCCGCCGCCGGGATTCTCCGTGACGGTTTCCCCGAAGTCGCGGGTGTGCTTGCGAGGCTGCACTACAACCCCCTCGCCGTCGCGCACCTCGACAGCGGGTGCGACATCGCCGGTTTCGGGTACCAGGTCTCCTTCGCTGAACGGTTGGAGACGCGTGGCGTGACCTTCAACGCCAGCATCTTCGGAAGGAAGCGCCTCTTCACGGCGTATCTGGGCGGGGCCGCGCACCCGGACGTCGTCGAATGGCCGGATGACAGGATCGGTGAGACAGCGGCGAGGGAGTTCGAGCTGGCGACGGGCTACGCCGCATCACCCATCTCCGTGCACCGCGTGCGCATGCCCGCCTGGGACCGGAGCTGGGTCGCGCTCGACTCGCTCAGGCTACCGCCCGGCCTCACCCTCGCCGCGAGCTACGAATCCCGGGCCGGGATCGAGGGACGCATTGCCCGGGCTACGGCTGTCGCCCGGCAGCTCACCGGCGTCCAGTAGCTTCGGGGAGAATTGAAGCGACGGCGCCAGCCTGGAGCGGCGCCGAGCCCGCTAGCGGGCGGAGATGCACACCGCCTTGCCGCCACGGCACGTGCACGCCTGGAAGCTGAATCCGCCCGGCGCGCGCGCCGGATCCGTGACCGCTTCGACGAGGTCGGCGAGCACGCTCGAGAACCGCGCGTCGTCGTGCAGGATCGGCACGCGGTAGAATTCCAGCCCCCGTTCCTCGGCAACCTCGCGCAGCTCGTGATCCAGCTCGGCCAGCGTTTCAGACTGCTCGTGCATGAAGCTGACCGGGTCCACGACGATGCGCTTCGCGTCGATCTCCTTCACGACGGCGTCGATGTCCGGCTGCGTCCATTCGACGGGCCGGTTGCCGTGATTCTGGTAGCCGATGGCGTAGTCGGCTGCGCCCACCGCCGCCGCCACCTCCGCGCAGTGCTCCCTGACGTAGACGTCGTAGCGGCTGCCTTCGCGGAGATATTTTACCGGCGTGCCGTGCGCTGAGAAGACGAGCCTGGTCGCGGGGTCGGACAGATCCAGGCCGTGCTCGCGGAGCGTTCTCCGGATGGCATCGACGCGCAGCTCCACATAGAGCGGGTGCCGGTGCCACCCCGTGACCTCGTGCACCGGTACCTCCCAGCCGGCGTCGCGAATGGCTTCAGCCAGCGCGGCCAGGGCTGCCACCGTGGTGGACGGCCCCGCCAGCGGATAGACCGGCAGACCCACGAGCGCGGTGACGCCATCGGCCTTTGCCCGCTCTACGGTCTCGGGGATCGAGGGATCGGTGAACTGCATCGCGAGGTACACCCTTGCCGGCACGCCGCGTCGCTCGAGCTCGGACGCCAGCCCATCCACCTGCGCCCGGGCCTGCGCCAGGAACGGCGAGCCGCCGATCATTTCGTACTCCTCGATCAGCCCGGGGGCGCGGCGAACGGCAAGCTCGTGGCTGCGGGCGCGCGCCTGCTCGGGCGGGAGGCGGCCCTCCAGCGACGCGTTCGTGAGGAAGATCCGCTCGAGGAACGGGACGACCTCTTCCATCGTGGCCCGCTCCGGCTCCCCGAAATTCAGAAGCACCACACCGATCATTTCGTATCCTCTGTGGTTTGCTCAGCTCCGGCCGGGTGTCACAACACCGTGCGCTGGGTCCCCACCGGTGAAATCACTCGCCGCCGGTTTGCTCGATACAGGCTCCGCCCCGGATTCGGCCCACGACTGCCCGAGCCGTCGGAGCAATGACTGGCCCCGGCCCTCGCCCTATGCCGTTCAGATTTCCTTCCCTCGAGCCTCCGCCCTGAGGTTTCTGCCCCCGAGAGCCCCTCGCCGTTGGACCAGTAGTTAGCCCTGGCCCTGGCCCCAGCCCTAGCCCTATGCCGTTCAGTACGAGTGAACCTCGTCCACCACGGCTCTAATGACGTCGGGATCGGTGCCCGGGAGCAGTCCATGGCCGACGTTGAAGATGTGACCCGGTCGGCGGCCGACGCGCTCGAGGATCTCGCGGGCGGCGCGGACAGCGACATCGCGCCCTGCGAGCAACTTCACCGGGTCGAGGTTCCCCTGGACCGCGCGGTCGTGCCCGATCGCGTCCCAGGCTTCGTCGATGGGGATGCGCCAGTCGATACCGATGCCGTCTCCGCCCGCCTCCGCGATGAGCGGTAGCAGCGCCGGATTCCCCGTCGCGAAGTGGATGGTGGGCACGCCGGCGTCGCGCAGCAGCGAGAGCAGCTTGTGGGAGTGGGGGAAGACGTATTGCTCGTAATCCCCGGGTGACAGACTGCCGGCCCAGGAGTCGAAGACCTGCACGGCGGCGGCGCCTGCCTCGTATTGTGCAATGCCGTACTCGGCCAGGTGCACCGCCCAGTAGTCCGCGAGCTCTGCCCACGCGACAGGCTCGCGCCACATGAACGCCTTGATCTCTTCCAGGTGGCGTGTACGCGGACCCTCGACCAGATACGAACAGAGCGTGAACGGAGCGCCGACGAAGCCGAGGACCGGCACGTCGATCATGTTCACCAGGAGGCGGATCTGTTCGAGGGTGAAGCCGAGCGTTTCGCGGGGATCGAATGGGCGAAGGCGATCGACGTCCGCGGGCCCGCGTATGGGATCCGTCACGACGGGACCGACGCCGGGTCGCATCTCGAGGCCGAGCCCGGCGCCGAGGAATGGCGTCGCGAGATCGTTGTACAGCACCGCCGCGTCGACAGGGAAGTACGAGAGCGGCATGGCCGTGATCTGCGCGGCCGACGGAGGGTCGCGAAGGATCTCCATCATCGAGTGGTCCGCGCGCTGCTCGCGGTAGCGCGGCAGGGAACGGCCAGCCTGACGCATGAACCAGACGGGGGTCGCGTCTACCGGCTGTAGCCGCAGCGCGCGCACGAAACGATCGTTCATCGAAACCCTTCCACCAGCGGCAAATTACCGTAACGTAACCCGCTACGAGGATCGCTTCAAGCACGCGGAGGTGCCTGGAGCTACGCCGTCACGACGGGTGAAGTGGAAATGTCCTCCTCCGCTCACCGCGTGGCGTCCTTGCGTGCATGCGTTTCCGGCGGGTACCCTTGGAACCGTGGACCCGTGCACGCTTTGCGCCCACGCGTCACCGGCAATCGGGCCGGAGGGCGACAGTAGTGGCCGAACCGGCCACGTCGAGCGCGGGCGTGAAGTGTAACTCCTCTAAGATGATCGGTATTACCCATGCTTTCGACGACGACTCCCCGCACGCTCCTCGCCTGCGTCACAGCCGCACTCGTCTGCGCCGCGACGCCCGCGCTCGCGCAGAACGCCGATACGTTCGAGCTGGATGCCGAGCTCGGCGCGAGTCTCTTTTTCGGTGCATCGTCCCAGGCTGCGGTGCTCGTTCGCAGCGGGCTGGAATGGAACTCGCCATCGCGGGAGTTTGCGGCTTCGTGGGGCTTCGACTACGGCGAGGCGGAGGACGGTGATGGCAACCGCTTCGTGAACAAGCGCTCGTGGGCGTTCCAGACCAGCGCGGACTACCTGCCGGGTGGCCGGCTCAGCCCATTCCTCTTCGCCACCGCCGAGGGGAGCTACGAGCGACAGATCGATTTCCGGACGAGCGGCGGCGTAGGAGCGAAGTACCGCTTCGTCGACAACGAGCGGACGCGCGTGGACTTCAGTCTCGCCGCGCTCCTGGAGCGGACCGACCCGCGCCAGCCCGCGGGCGTGGATGCCGATGTCGTTTCGATCGGCCGATGGTCGGCCAGGTTCCGTCTGAGGCAGGCGATTACCGATGCTGTCAGCTTCGATCTGGTCAGCTTCTACCGTCCCCGGATGAACGACTTCGACGATCACAACTGGGACGTCAACGCCAGCCTGCAGGTCGCACTCTCGAGCACGCTCGGCGTGAGGTTCTCGGTCGTCAACAAATACGACAGCACAGCCGAAGCGCGCGGCGCGCGCTCGAACCACGACGGGCGAGCGTACTTCAGCATCGTGACTGCATTGCGCTAGTAGTCGATTTCCCCGGCGCTACAGTTCCAGCGCTCTACGTCCAGTTCGGCAACGGGGGACCATGTCGACCGAGCACGCTCCGAACCCGGAAGTCGGCACTGCGGCGGACTCGATTCGCGCACTCGCCGACCGGTACGTGGTCAGCTATTTCGACGCCTTCCCGGACAGCGCCACGCTGGCCGGGCAGGTCGACGCCGCCCACGACCGGCTGCCGGACATCTCGACGGCCGCGCGCGAGCGCTGGCACGCCGAGGCGGACGAGCTCCTGTCGCGGCTGGATGACATCGACGCCAGCCGCCTCCCGATCGGGCACCCGGCACGCGTGACTGCGGCGTTCCTTCGGGAGCTGCTCGAGGCTTCACGGGATTTCAGGCGCTGCCGTTCCGAGCTGTGGGACGTCAGCCCGAGCTTCAACGGCTGGCCACAGCACATCGCCGTGCTCGCCGGCGCGCAGCCCGTCGCGACCACCGGGGAGCAGGACGCTGCCCTCCGGCGGTTCACCCAGCTTCCGCGTTACATCGACCAGGAAATCGACAACGCGCGCGAGGGAATCGGCCTGGGCTACACCTCGCCGCGGTGCAATGTCGAGGCGATGCTGCGGCAGCTCGACTCGATGCTCGACTCACCCATCGAGGACGCGCCGGTTGTGGCGATGGCGGAGCCCGGCACGGCCTTCCACGCCCGGCTCGTCGAGCTGGAGACGGCGCGGATCCGCCCGGCCATTGCGCGATACCGCGATTTTTTACGCGAGGAGTACCTCCCTGCCGCTCGGGAGGATATCGGCCTCTCCTCGCTGCCGGACGGCGAGCGTGCGTACCGTGCAGCGGTGCGGTATCACTCGAGCGTGGACATGCCGCCGGAGGAGGTGCACCGCCTGGGGCTGGAACAGATGGCGCTGGTCCGGTCGGAGATGCGTGAGCTCGCCCGCGCGGAGTTCGGCACCGACGACGTCGACAGCCTGCTCCAACGGCTCCGGACTGACCCGGCGTATCTCTTCACTTCGCGGGACGAGCTGATGCGGGCGGCGTGCGACGCGGTGGACCGGGCGACGGAGCTGTCCGCCGCGTGGTTCGGACGTATGCCTGCGGCCGGTGTCGTCGTCAGGCCGGTACCCGCCTTCGCCGAAGCGACGGCGCCGGCCGGCCACTACAGGCCACCGGCGGAGGATGGCAGCCGGCCGGGGACCTACTACATCAACCTTCACCAGGCGGAGCGGCAGCCACGGGCGGGGCTCGAGTCGACGGCCTTCCACGAAACGGTTCCGGGGCATCACCTCCAGCTCGCGCTCGCCGTCGAACGCCGCGACCTGCACCCGATCAGCCGGTACCTGTTCCTCTCCGGCTTCTGTGAGGGGTGGGCGCTGTACGCCGAGCGGCTTGCCGACGAGATAGGCCTGTTCACCGGCCCTATCGACAGGATGGGACTGCTGAACAATGAGGCGTTCCGTGCGGCGAGACTGGTAGTTGATCCGGGGATCCACGTCATGGGCTGGTCGCGGCAGCAGGCGATCGACTACATGCTGGCGAACACGGCGGAACCCGCAGCCACCGTGGCGGCCGAGGTCGACCGCTACATCGCGGTGCCGGGGCAGGCCACCGCATACATGATCGGGAGGATCGAGATCACGCGGCTCCGCGATCTGGCACGCTCCCGACTGGGTCCGCGCTTCGACCCGCGCGAATTCCACGACCGGCTCCTCGAAGATGGCAGTGTGCCGCTCGCGTTCCTGCGTGAAAAGATCGAGCGCTGGCTCGAAGGGGTAACACCCGGCGTGACGGAAGGAGATGCTGAACGGAGATGAGCATGTTCGAATCGGTGAGCCCGGTCACGGGCGAGCGGATCGCCAGCTATCCCACGCTCTCGGGCGAAGAGGTGGCCCGCGCGATCGAGCGCGCCCACGACGCCTTCACCCGCTGGCGGGCATTGCCGGTCGAGGCCCGCGTCGAGCCGCTCCGCCGGGTCGCATCTCTGCTTCGCGAACGGCGAGAAGAGTACGCCGCGTTGATCACGCTCGAGATGGGGAAGGTGATCGGCGAGGCCCTCGCGGAGATCGACAAATGCGCTCTCACGTGTGGGTACATTGCCGACCACGCCGCGGAGTTCCTCGCCCCGGAGCCGGTCGAGACAGAAGCTTCGAGCAGCTTCGTGGCCTACGAACCGCTCGGCCCGCTCCTGGCCATCATGCCGTGGAACTTCCCGTTCTGGCAGGTCATCCGCTTCGCGGCGCCGGCTCTCGCCGCCGGAAACGTCGTGCTTCTCAAGCATGCGCCGAACGTGCCCGGGTGCGCCGTCGCGCTGCAAGGAGTCTTCGCCGATGCCGGATTCCCGGATGGCGTTTATTCCAACCTGATGATCCATGTCGACGCGGTCCCCGCGATCATCGAGCACCCGCTGATCCGCGGGGTCACGCTGACCGGCAGCACGAGGGCCGGCCGCGCCGTGGCGGCGCACGCGGGCGCGCATCTGAAGAAGTGCGTGCTCGAGCTCGGTGGCAGCGACCCTTACGTCATCCTGGAAGACGCGGAGCTCGACACCGCGGTCGCGACGTGCGCGAGCAGCCGGCTCATCAACGCCGGCCAGAGCTGCATCGCAGCGAAACGATTCGTCGTCGTCGACGCGGTACGTCCGGAATTCGAGGCAAGGCTCGTCGAGCGGATGGCGGCCGCCGTGGTCGGAGATCCCATGGACGAGCGGACTGACATCGGCCCGTTGGCCCGACTCGACCTCCGCGACACGCTGCACCGACAGGTCGAGGAGAGCATTGCCCGCGGCGCCCGGTGCCTGCTCGGGGGGACGGTGACAGACGGGGCGGGTGCGTTCTATCCTCCAACGGTGCTCACCAATGTAGGCCCCGGGATGCCCGCATACCACGAGGAGCTCTTCGGCCCCGTCGCGGCCATCATCCCCGTGGCCGACGAGGCCGAGGCGATCCGCGTCGCCAACGACACCAGCTACGGACTGGGCGCCGCCATTTTCACACGCGACCTCGTACGCGGCGAGGCGCTTGCGACACGGGCGATCGACGCCGGGTCGGTCTTCGTCAACACCCACGTTCGGTCCGACCCCCGGCTGCCATTCGGCGGGATCAAGGACAGCGGCTACGGCCGCGAGCTGTCATCCCATGGCATGCGGGAATTCACCAACGTGAAAACCGTATACGTGGCGTAGTCACGCACGCACGCCGGTACGGCCGCCCCGGCCGGACCCGGGGGCGCCTCGCCGCCGGGGTGGGCGTCAGGTATTGACGACGAGGACCGGGACGGGGAGCGTCGCCAGCAGCCGCTCGACGCGGGGGCCGAGGAAGAGGCGTTCTGAACCGGGCCGCACGTCAGTCCCCAGGATGACCAGGTCGATCTCGTGTTCGGCGACGGCGTCGATGACGGCGGGCTCGACCTCACTGGACATCTGGACCAGTGTCTCGGTGCGCACGCCGTAGCTGGTCCCCAGCTCGCTCAGTGCGTCGACGATCCGGCGACCGGTCTCCAGCTCGCGACCATTGTGGACTGAAGCCGCCGCGAACCGGGTCAGGCTCGAGTTCGTCTCGATGACGTGGAGGATGATGACGAGCGCGTGATCCTCACCAGCCGCCAGGGCGAAGCCCAGCTCGGCCGCGTTGCGAGCGGCGCGGGAGCCGTTGGTCGGGATCAGGATGCGCCGGGGCGGCCAGTTGTGCGTGGACTTGCTCGACCGCACCACGATCGTCGGGCACGGAGCCATCCGCACCATTTCATCCACCAGCGGGTGGAACAGAACGCCCCTGGCGAGGTGATCCACTGATGGCTGCTCTGTCGCGCCCAGGACGAGAAGGTCGTAGTGCTTTCTCGCTTCCTCGAGGATGACTCGCCCGGGATCGTCCGAGGTCACGACCTTGCGGCTCAGGTCGAAGCCGCGGAAGAGCGGGGCGATCCGGTCCAGGAACGCCACGCCATTGGCCCGGTCCTCCGGGCTCGTGACGTTGAGCAGCGTGACCGCCTGGGTGCCGTGGCCGGCCAGCCGTTGCATGAGGTACGCTTCGATGCGGTGCACGGAGTCACTGTCGGGCCGGCGGCGGACGGGGAGGAGCACC
>DATMSC010000495.1:0-2034 GCA_035565595.1 Longimicrobiales bacterium
CGACCGCGCACTGGAAGCGGTTCGGCGAGGACTACCGGATCAACATCATCGACACTCCCGGCCACGTCGATTTCACCGTCGAGGTGGAGCGCAGCCTCCGGGTACTCGATGGGGCGATCGCGGTGTTCTGCGCCGTGGGCGGCGTGGAGCCGCAGTCGGAGACGGTGTGGCGCCAGGCGGACCGGTACGGCGTGCCGAGGATCGCGTTCGTCAACAAGATGGACCGGGTCGGCGCCGACTTCGAGAACGTCGTTACCATGATCCGGGAGCGGCTGGGCGCGCGGCCCGTGCCGGTGCATTTCCCGCTTGGTGAGGGGGAGCTTTTTACGGGCGTGGTCGACCTCGTCCGAGAGGTCGCGCTCGTCTACGGCGAAGAGAGCCTCGGTTCGCGGTGGGACGAGGGGCCGATCCCCGCCGACATCGCGGACAAGGTGAGCGAGTATCGGCACCTCCTCGTGGAGTCGGTCGTCGAGCACGACGAGGAGCTGCTCGAGCGGTACCTCGAAGGCGAGGAGATCGGCGAGGCCGAGCTGCGCGGCGCGATTCGCAAGGCGACGCTCGCCGGCGCAATCGTGCCGGTGCTGTGCGGATCGGCGTTCAAGAACAAGGGCGTACAGCAGCTCCTGGACGCGGTCATCGACTTCCTGCCGTCGCCGGTCGACATTCCCGCGGTAACGGGACACCTCCCGCACCACGATGAAACGGTGGCCGAGCGCCGCGCGGCGGACGACGAGCCCTTTGCGGCACTCGCGTTCAAGATCATGACGGACCCGTACGTCGGGAAGCTCACATTCTTCCGCGTCTACTCGGGTTCGCTCCAGAGCGGCTCGTACGTATACAACTCGACGAAAGACAAGCGCGAGCGAGTTGGGCGGCTGCTCCAGATGCACGCCAACCACCGCGAGGAGCGCGACGAAGTCTACGCGGGCGACATCGCCGCGGCGATCGGCCTGAAGGATACGAAGACTGGCGACACGCTGTGCGACGCGGGCAACCCGATCATCCTGGAGGCGATGCGGTTCCCGGAGCCCGTGATCGACGTCGCCATCGAGCCGAAGACGAAGGCCGATCAGGACAAGCTCTCCCAGGGACTGGCAAAGCTCGCCGAGGAGGACCCCACCTTCCGCGTCCACACGGATCCGGAGACGGGACAGACGATCATCAGCGGGATGGGCGAGCTCCACCTGGAAATCATCGTCGACCGGCTACGGCGGGAGTTCAAGGTCGACGCGAACATAGGCCGGCCGCAGGTCGCATACCGCGAAACGGTGCGCGCCGCCGTCAAGAACGTGGAAGGGCGATTCGTCCGTCAGAGCGGCGGTCGGGGACAATACGGGCACGTCGTGATCAACCTGGAGCCGGCGGAGCCCGGTCAGGGATTCGTTTTCGAAGACAAGATCGTCGGTGGTGTGGTCCCGAAGGAGTACATCGGGCCCGCGGAGCAGGGGATGCGTGAGGCCATGGAGTCCGGCGTGCTGGCCGGCTATCCGCTGGTCGACCTGAAGGTGGAGCTGATCGACGGTTCGTACCACGAGGTCGACTCGAGCGAAATGGCGTTCAAGATCGCCGGCTCGATGGCGCTCAAGGAAGCGGCGCGCCGGGCCAACCCGGTACTCCTCGAGCCGATCATGGACGTCGAGGTCGTGACGCCGCCAGAATACATGGGCGATGTGATCGGCGACCTTTCGAGCCGCCGCGGCAAGATCGGCGGGATGACGCAGCGCGGCGACGCGCAGGTCATCGGTGCGAGCGTTCCGCTCGCCGAGATGTTCGGGTACTCGACGACGCTTCGGTCGCTCAGCCAGGGTCGGGCAGTGTACTCGATGCAGTTCTCGCGCTACGAGGAAGTGCCGAAGTTGAAGGCGGAAGAAATCATCTCGAAGGTGCGCGGCTAGCTGCGCTGATCGACACCGAGCGAACGTCCAGAGGAAAGAACGATGGCGAAGGCGAAGTTTGAGCGGACGAAGCCGCACGTGAACGTGGGGACGATTGGTCACGTGGACCACGGGAAGACGACGTTGACGGCGGCGATCA
>DATMSC010000496.1:0-6594 GCA_035565595.1 Longimicrobiales bacterium
CCTTCGACGGGACCGACGTGCCCGACGCGTCCTTGAAGCAGACGGAGTGGTACGGGATCTCCGCGTCCAGGATCTGGCGCAGCGTGGCCATGTAGAATTCGGGCGTGTGCGCGCCCGTGCTGCCCGGCGGCAGCTCCATCATCGTGACGACGACCTCGTGCCGCAGCCCCGCGTCAACGATGCAGCGGCCGCTGTGGATCAGGTTCTGCACGTCGTTCAGGCAGTCGAAGTTGCGGATGGTCGTCATCCCGTGCTTCCTGAACAGCCTGGCGTGCAGCTCGATGATGTCGCTGCTCTGCGACTCCAGCCCGACGACGTTGATCCCCCGGGCCAGCGTCTGGAGGTTGGCGTCAGGACCCGCCGCGGCGCGGAACGCGTCCATCATGTCGAACGCGTTTTCGTTGCAGTAGAAGAAGAGCGCCTGGAAGCGCGCGCCGCCGCCCGCCTCGAAGTGCGTGATTCCCGCCTCCCTCGCCGCCTCGACCGCGGGGAGGAAGTCCTGCGTGAGGACCCGCGCGCCGTAGACGGACTGGAATCCGTCGCGGAACGCGGTGTTCATCACCTTCACCCGCTTTCTGGTCACCACCGCCGCCACCGGCTTACCCCCTCCGCCTCGCCCGGTGGGCGTGGACCGCCGCGATCATCGCCGCGACGCGCGCGCGGTCGGCGCCGCCCGCGTCCACCGCCGCAGCGGTCGGTGAGGCCAACGGCGAGGGCTCCGGGAAGAGATGCCCGAATCGGCGGAAGAACCACGCACTCCCCGACATCAGCCACACGAGCAGGATCAGGAACACGAACACCGTGACCATGCCCAGCACCACCAGGCGCAGCCCTTCGAGGATCATCCGGCGGTTCCGGGTCCGTTGGACGTCATCGTCGTCTCATCAACCTCTCGATCCAGGGAGCGGGCGTCTGGCGCGTGCCGGCATGCGACGCCTGCCTGGCGCCGCGCCAGCAGTGCGCCGGCGGCCGGCACCCCGCCGTCTCCGGAAAAGAATCGCCTGATTATGCCGTGTCGCGCCCGGCTTGCCAAGTACACGCGTCAGGCGGGAGGTCGACAGTGTAGTATGATCGTACCATAGTCTCAACCGGGCATATGGTGTTGCCATTGCGGTGCTCTCACGCGAGTACGCGATCGGCCGCGGAAGAGGGATCTCGCCCGGCGCGGCGTATCGTCGCGCATCTGAATTTCCTGATCCAGGCGGGATCGCTGGCCGGAGCGGACCGGGCCGACCGACTGAGCTGGCGGAGGCACTGCGGGATGCGGAGCGGCCACGCGTCTATCCGCTCGTTTCCGGAATTCGGGTCGGAAGTGACGGAACGACGTGGATCGAGGAATACCACGGCGATTCCGGCCGCACGTATCACGCGATCGACCCGGAGGGCAACAGTCTCGGCCGGACAACCGCGCCTCAGAACCAGCGCCTCGCCGCCGCGCAGCAGCGGCGCATATGGGTGGTCGAGAAAGACGCGTTCGGCGTGGAGAGCGTCGTCCGGTACCGGGTGAGCTGGTGAAGTGGGAGGGGAGGAGCGTGGCGCCGTGCGGGGACCGCCGTGGCGTGGGGTGTGTGGACGTACCGGGTGTCAGAGCTGCGCGCGATCGACTCAGTCCGCGCGCAGCGTGATCGCCGCGTACGGCATGAGCGGGAGCTGGTCCACGCGGCGGCCCGAGTAGAGGTCGTAGAAGAACATGTTGCGCCGGTCGTAGACGTTGATGGCGCCGGCCGTGATCTCGAGCACGCCGGACTTCACCGCGAAGCTGCGCCGAACCGCGATGTCCAGCCGGTGGGTGAGCGGCAGGCGGTGGGTGAACGGCCTGTCGAGGATCATGCGCGTCGTTCCGGTACCGGCCGTCACGTCCTGGAGGTCCCGCCTGAAGTCGAAGGCCTCGTCGAATCCGAGCGGACGGGTATAGGGCAGACCGCTCCCGAACTGCCAGCGGAGCGATGCGGTGAAGTCGGCGACTTCGAGATTCGCGACGACGTTGGCCTGGTGGCGGCGGTCGTGAGGCGGGTGGAACCGCTGGATCGTTTCGCCGAACCAGGTGCCGAACTCTTCGCTGTCGCCTTCGTACTCGACCCAGCCGTAGCTGTACCCCGCGAAGCCATAGAACCTGGGCGTCGTCCACTCCACGCGCGCGTCCAGACCATACGCCTCACCGTCGACCTTCGTGAGTTCCGTGCCGAACTCGGCGACGGCGCTCCATTTCGGAACGGAGACATCCCTCAGCCGCTTGTAATATCCTTCGAGGGACCAGTTGACGGCGTCGCCCAGCGTCTGCTGCCACCCCATCATCCCCTGCACCGCCACCATTGGCGGGAGGTCGGGGTCCCGCATCCACGACACGAAGACCGAGCTGACATCGCGCATGTCGCTGGCGCCAACCAGGTCCTGGAGGTAGACGCCGAAGGCCGCCTGGAGCTTTTCGCTGGGCCTTCCGAAGGGCTGGAGGCTCGCCCGGATGCGGGGCTCGGCGCCTCTCCTCGGCAGCGCCGTGAGCGCCACGCCTGGCCGGACCTCCAGGTAGTCCTCGACGCCGAGCGAGGTTTCGACGTAGCCGCCGATTCCCGAAACGTCGGCAACCGATCTCTGCAGGCCGAACAGCTCGACGATGTGGTGATCCACGAGCTCGACGTAAATGACGTATCCGGCGTAGAGCGGCAGCCCCCAGATCATGTTGGTGGTATGGGCATCGTGCTGGAGGCGCCTGATCGCGGACAGCAGGTCGCCCGAGCCCCGAATGACCGCGTTGTTTTCCACCCTGCTGTAGCTGAAGTTGATCTCGACCAGGCGGAGCCAGCTGTTGAACAGGGCGACGCAGCGACCGCCCAGAACGAGGTTGCGCCAGGCGACGTAGGAGTCCCACGCCTCCGGGTCGAGCCGGCCCTTGTCCGAAGTCCGAAGGGCGAGGCCAGAGCAGCGCAGGTTCTCGATGTCGTGTGTGCTCACCTTCAGGAGCTGGCTGCTGAAGGTGATCGGCTGGGTGTTGCCCAGGAGGAAGCGGCTGGTCTCCTCGACGAGCGAGCGCCGGCCCGAGACGAGCCACGAGAAGTGATCGCCGAGCGGCCCTTCGACCAGTCCCTCTGCGAGGAAGAGCCCGCCTGACCAGATGGAGCGGTAGGTGGTCGGGTCCCCGTCGCGAAGCTGCACGTCGATTACCGATGAGCTGCGCCCGGTATACCGTGGGCCGAACCCGCCCGCGTAGAAGTCCACGCTGGACACGAGGTCCTCGGGGAACACCGAGTAGAACCCGAAGATGTGGAACGGCTGGAAGATCGGCGCGCCATCGATCAGGATCAGGTTGTCGGCGGCCGTTCCACCCCGGATGAAGATCTGGCCGCCGCGATCGCCAGTCGTGACGACGCCCGGCAGCGTCTGCAGGTACGTGGCCAGGTCACCGGTTCCCGACGGCACCGGCACCGTCCGCAACTGGGCGGGCGTGATCCGTTGACGGCCGAGATCGCGGACGACTCCGCCGCCACCCGGTGCGGTGACGGTGATCCCCTCGAGGGAGATGGCGTCGCCCGACAGCTCGATGTTGAACGTGACAAGCTCGCCGGGCGACAGGGTGACCGTCTGCTCGAATGGCTGGACCGAGAAGTACTGGGCGCGCAGGGTGTAATCGCCCGGAGCGATCCCGCCGATCTGGTAGAACCCGTTCCGATCCGAAACGGTGCTGCGGAGCTCCTCGTCACCGCTGAGGAGCACGATGATCGTCCCCTCGAGCGGCGCGCCGGTCCTGCCGGACGACACGATCCCCTGGAGCGAGGCCTGCTGAACGGCCATGGCGGGCCGCGCGGACAACCCCACCCCCAGCAGCGCCCCGATCGCGATGACGAGCCAGGCCGGCACCAGGAGTGAAGCGGATTCAGCTCGCAGCGCCCGCGCACTCGCCGCCACGCGGGAAAGTGTCCAGTGCCGGAATCGCGTCAGCATGGCAGCAGCCGGGGAACGGAGACGTTGTGCGTGTGCTCGCCGCCCGGAGCCAGCGGACCGATCGTATCGACGTAGACGTCGAAAACCGGTTCGTCGAGGTCCGGGTCGCGCTCCAGATGCGTGGCGCGAAGCTCGTACACGAGACCGGGATCGAGCCCCTGTATCACGAACAGGCCCGTGAGATCGGTCGTCGCGGGACGCATCTTCCGGTGAGTCTGCCCCTGCCCGGGGAGCTCCTCGAGAGCGATTTCGCCATTGGGCAGGATGCGGGCGCCGCAGACGTCGGTCAGGATGCCGCGGACCGTGGCCTTTTCGGGTCCGTAGCTCAGCTCACAGTGCGTCGGACGCGGATCCGGCCCGATGAGGGTGCACGGCTCGTACGGCACAGTGCGCGTGAGCACGCCGCCGAGGAACCCCACCCCGTTGGTCAGGTTGGTCGGAATCGCGCTGGCGCCGAGCGCGCCGATGTCGAACTGCGGACCGGTGGGCCACGGCTCCTGCGAGCCAATGATCCGGAGCATGCGCCGGTGCACCCTGGCATCGCCGCAACCTTCGCGCGCAAGCGGGTTCAGCTTACTCACCTGCACCACGTGAGAACCGCTGCCGTTCCGCGGCGCCGGGAAATTCTGCACCTGTAAACCGTTCCCGCACCCGTCGTGGAAGTACACGTCCACGCGCACGAATGCGATGTGGGCAGTGCCGTCCACGCGCGCCTGATCGACGGAGGAGGCCGCCTGCGAGACCTGATTGAGGGCTACGGTGATCGGAAACTCGGCCGGGATCGCGACCGTCGCCGTCGCGGGCAAGCCATCGGGCGCCGATGCCTTGAACTCGTAGACTTCACCAGGCTCGATGGGCTCATCGGTCCAGAAGTTGTGGACGTAGAAGCTGTCCGCGCCGGTCTGCTGGAACACCGGAAAGGCGAAAACGGAGTCGCGGAGCACGATCGTCTTGCCGGAGCCGAGCGCCTTCAGCTCGACGGTGGCGGACAGCGGCTCCCGCGAGGTGAAGATCACCGGGCGCGTCGGCGTGACGCGGACCCATTGCGTGTCCGCGGCCGGGTCCAGGTACCCGAAAACCGAGAAGGTGCGCTCGGACTCCGCCAGCGCCACGAACGTCTCGTCGCACGCCACCTGAAGGAGTGCGACGATCACGGCGAACAGGCTCCACGCCGACCGGACTGTCGTGCTCCGGCGTTTCGAGGTCACCACGTTGACGCCAGCAGTGAAAAGGGGAGCGGCCATGGACGCACGATCTGGCATGAATCCAGGTGAATGATCCACGCCTGCTGATGCCGGCCGCGCATCTCGACGGATGCGAGCTGAAGCCATCGCCCGCGGTTAGCAGTGGATCGCGTCTCCGGAAGCTAGCCGACCCGCTCGGCGGCGGGCAAGGGCGGGTCAAAGGTATGGGGAGGCATGCCGTTGCGCGCCTTGCTCGTCCGCATCCCCGCCCATACCTTCGCCTCCACACGGACATTGACGGCAGGGATGCGAGCGATGGAAAAGACTCGTTTCGTCCATCGGAATCCGCGCGTGCAGCTGGCGCCGCTGCTGGCGCTGGCGCTCGTCCCGTTCCTGGCGGGGACCGGATCCGCACAGGCGCCGGAGGACGAGTTCGCCGGCTGGGAGGAGCTGGCGGTGGAGCCGCCGGAATGGTACCGGGACGCGAAGTTCGGCATCTACTTCCACTGGGGCGTCTATTCGGTGCCGGCGCACCACAGCGAGTGGTATTCGCGGAACATGTACAACACGGGCACGAGCGTGTACCGCCATCACGTGGCCACGTACGGGCCGATCGACGAGTTCGGCTACAAGGACTTCGTCCCGATGTTCACGGGCGAGCACTTCGATGCCGACGAGTGGGTCGACCTGTTCGTCCGTGCGGGCGCCCGCTTCACCGGCCCGGTGGCGGAGCACGCGGACGGCTTCTCCATGTGGCGGAGCCGGGTGAATTCCTGGAACTCCTTCGACCGCGGCCCGCGCATCGACGTGGTCGGTGAGATGGCGGACGCGGCGAGGCGACGGGGTCTGCGTTTCCTGACGACGTTCCACCATCAGTGGCACTGGGGGTGGTATCCCACCTTTCGCGACCCGTCGGAAGCCGACGCCGGCGACCCGGCGTATGCCGAGCTCTACGGCCCCGTCGTGTCCGAAGCCGCGTGGCGGCAGCGCGACGACGCCGAGCGCCCCGACGATGCCTTCAACCGCCGCTACACCGACAAGGTGCTGGAGGTGATCGACGGTTACGCGCCGGATATGATCTACTTCGATTCCCGCTTCAGCCACATCGGCATCGAGTACCGCAGGGAGATCGTGGAGCGCTTCGCGGAGAGCCTGAGGGCGCGGGGCGCCGAGGGTGAAGGCATCGTCTTCTACAAGCTGGAGGACCTCCCGGAGTACGTCGGTGTGCGCACCATCGAGAAGGCGAGGCTGAACCACATCTCCGGACGGGTCTGGCAGGCGGAGGAACCCATCACGACGTTCGCGTGGAACTACTACGAGGGGATGGTGCTGCGCCCACCGGAGTCGATCCTCCACGCGCTGATCGACGTGGTGAGCAAGAACGGCGTGTACCTCCTCAACATCGGGCCGAGGCCGGATGGCGTGATCCCCGACGATCAGGCGGAGATCCTCCTCGCGATCGGTGAGTGGCTCC
>DATMSC010000497.1:0-4963 GCA_035565595.1 Longimicrobiales bacterium
CGGCGTGACCAGGCCGAGACCCGTGACTACGACCCGCCGCCGGGCGCTGCGTTCAGCCATACCCAATCACCGAGCCCGGTCCGGTGAGGCGCACGCGGCTCATCCCTGCTTGTGCTCCTGCAGATAGCGGATCGCGTCGCCGACCGTCTGGAGCTGCTCGGCGTCTTCGTCCGGAATTTCGACGCCGAACTCCTCTTCGAACGCCATTACCAGCTCGACCGTGTCCAACGAATCCGCACCGAGATCCTCGACGAAATGGGCCTCCGGAGTCACCTTCTCCTCCTCGACGCCCAGCTCGTTCACGATGATCTCTTTAACGCGCGCCTCAAGATTCTCAGCCATGGTTGTCCTCTCAGGATAGGTTTTTCACACCACCATGCCGCCATCCACCACGATCACCTGGCCCGTGATGTATCCGGCACCAGGCCCGGCGAGAAATCGAACCACAGTGGCGACCTCCCGCGCTTCCCCGAGTCGGCCCAGTGCCACACGCGAGATCAGCTCCTCGCGCACCGCGGGACTCAAGGACTCGGTCATCTCCGTATCAATGAACCCTGGCGCAACTGCGTTGCACAGGATTCCGCGCGACGCCAGCTCCTTCGCGACGGACTTCGTCAACCCGATCATGCCGGCTTTCGCCGCGGCATAGTTGACCTGGCCCTTGTTTCCGGTCAACCCCACGACGCTCGTGATGTTGATGATCCGACCGCTCCGACGGCGCATCATCGAACGAGTGGCCGCCCGAATCGTCAGGAACGCTCCCTTCAGATTCGTGTCGAGCACGCCATCCCAGTCATCGTCCTTCAGGCGCAGCAGCAGGTTGTCCCTGGTGATACCCGCGTTGTTCACGAGAATATCCACGCCGCCCAGGTCGGACTCGATGGCGGTGAACAATGCCTGGACGGCTTCGGCCGATGACACATCGCATTCGTACCCGCGATGCCCTTCGCCGGGAAGCTCCTTCGCCGCCGCTTCCGCCCGCTCGGCAGACCTCGCCACGACTGCGACACGGGCGCCAGCGTCCGCCAGTTCCTCCGAGATCGCTCGCCCGATCCCGCGGTTGCCACCCGTTACGACCGCGATCCGTCCTTCGAGTTCCCGCATCGGACCTCCCTCCCCCGCTCAGAGCTGCAACGCTTCGACGTCGCGCACGGTGCCAACGGCCTGCACGGTTGCATCCCTGTCGATCCGCCTGTGCAGCTTCGCCAGCACCTGCCCCGGGCCCAGCTCCAGGTAGCGCTCGGCGCCACACCCCGCCATCGCACGCACGCACTCCGTCCAGCGCACCGCCGACGTGAGCTGCCGAATCAGTGCCTCCTTCGCGGTCGCTGCGTCGGTCACGGGCCGGGCATTGACGTTCGAGAGCACCGGGAACCGGGGGTTATCGAAAGGCACATCGCGCACATGAGCCGCAAGCCCTGCGACCGCCGGCTCCATCAGCGGCGAGTGGAACGCACCCGACACGTTGAGTCTCGTCACCAGACGTGCGCCCGCGTCCCGCGCGAGTGCCATGGCGGCTTCGACCGCCGCGGTGTCTCCGCTGACCACGACCTGGCCCGGCGAATTGTAGTTGGCCGGAACGCAAACGCCGGCCTCACCGGAAGCCCGCTCGCACAGATCAGCGACGACATCGTCGTCCAGGCCGATGATCGCGGCCATGGCCCCCGCGCGCTCGTCGCCGGCATGGTGCATCAGCTCACCTCGATGCCTGACGAGCTTCAACGCGTCCGCGAACGCGAGCGATCCCGCGGCGACGTATGCAGTGAACTCGCCCAGCGAATGGCCAGCGGCGCACGCGACGCCGCCCAGCCGCGAGCCAATCACGCGGAGCACGGCCACCGAGTGCGTCAGCAGCGCCGGCTGCGCGTTGTTCGTCGCGGTCAGCTCCGCCTCAGGGCCTTCCCACGCGATCCGCGAGAGCGGCACGCCGAGTACGTCGTCCGCCTCCGCGAACGTGTCCCTCGCCTCCGGGTACCGGGCCGCGAGATCCGCACCCATACCCACGTGCTGCGAGCCCTGCCCCGGGAAGAGGAGGCCTACCAATTCATCACCATGGACGCCCAGGTGAAGCCGGCGCCAAAGGCCACCAGCAGCAGCCGATCTCCGGGCTTGAGCCGGCCTTCCGACGCGGCCTCGTCCAGCGCGATCGGCAAGGTGGCGGAGCTCATGTTGCCGTACCGGTCCACGTTGATGAAGACCTTCTCCATCGGGATACCGGCGTACCGCGCGGTGGACTCGATGATTCGGTAATTCGCCTGGTGCGGAATGAGCAGGTCGATGTCTGCCCCCGTCAGCCCCGCGGCCGCGAGCGCCTGGTCGGCAGCGTCGGCCATGGAACGCACGGCCGCCTTGAAGACCTCGCGCCCGGCCATTTTGACCATGTGCGCCTGAGCTTCCAGCAGCTCGTGCGTCAGCGGCATCCGCGCACCGCCGGCCGGCCGCCAGAGCAGCTCGGCGAGCGTGCCATCCGACCGTAGATAACTCGACACGATCCCCGCATCGTCGTCCGAACGCCGGACGACCGCCGCACCGGCGCCGTCGCCGAAGAGAACGCACGTCGAGCGATCCGACCAGTCCGTGATCGCGCTCATCTTCTCGGTGCAGACCACCAGCGCCGTGGTTCCGCGACCGGCGGCCAGATAGCCCTCCGCCACAGTGAGCGCGTACAGGAACCCGCTGCATGCGGCGTTCACGTCGAAGGCAGCGGCGTTGCTCGCACCCAGGAGCGCCTGTACGTCACAAGCGGTCGACGGTAGCAACCGGTCGGGCGTCGCCGTCGCCAGGATGAGTACGTCGACTTCGCCCGGGTCCGTCCCGGCCCGCTCCAGAGCAACCCTTGCCGCTGCCGCGCCCATGTCCGCGGCCGTCACGTGCGGCTCTGCGATCCGGCGCTCGCGAATCCCGGTTCGCTCCCGGATCCACTGATCCGACGTGTCGACCATCCGCTCCAGCTCCGCGTTGGTCAACACCCGGTCAGGCAGCCACGATCCTGTCGAAACCACCTTCGCCAGTGGCTTCGGTTGACTCATGCGCCCTCCGCGATCGGGACCGCGCCCGCTACCTCTCTCCGGATGTGGCCGAGCATGTTCGTCTCGACCGCCTGGATCGCGACCCGAATCGCATTCTTGATCGCACGCGGCGGCGAACCGCCATGGCAGATGATCGACAGCCCGTTCACGCCCAGCAGTGGCGCGCCGCCATATTCCGTGTAGTCCAGCACCTGGAACACCTTCGCCAGGTCCAGTTCCGCCTGCACCGGCGCGAGCTCACGCGTCAGGAGACTGTACATGAAACCCGCAACCGATTCGTAGAACTTCAGGAGCACGTTGCCGACGAATCCGTCGGTCACGAGGACGTCGCAGACCCCGCGGATCACGTCGCGACCTTCCACGTTTCCCACGAAGTCGAGTCCGCTCTTCCGGAGCAGCTTGTGAGTCTCGACCGCGAGCTCGTTTCCCTTCTCCGGCTCTTCACCAATGTTGAGGAGCCCGATACGCGGATGCGGCCGCCGCATGACATCGCGAGCGTAGATTGCGCCGAGGTGGGCGAACTGGACCAGATGATAGGGCTTGCTGTCCACGTTCGCGCCCGCGTCCAGCATCACCATGGGATCGGCAGCCGTCGGCAGCACCGTCGCGATCGCTGGCCGGTGAATTCCGGGTAGAGCGCCGAGGAGTAGCAGCGAAGCCGCCATGACGGCCCCGGTCGACCCGGCGCTCACGCAGGCATCGGCCGCGCCCTCGCGCTGCTGCATCAGCGCCAGCACGATCGACGAGTTCGGCTTCCGCCGGACCACTGTCGCGGGCGCTTCGCTCGGCTCGATCCGCTGAGTGGCGTGCACGATCTCCAGCCGATCACACGGAACCGCGTCGAAGCGCGCCAGCTCGTCTTCAATGCGCGGCTGGTCCCCGATCAGGATCAGGGTGAATCCGTCCGGAAGATCACGCAACGCCTCGACCGCCCCGGCAACTTCCACCGCCGGGTGTCGGTCCGTCCCCATGGCATCGAGCGCGATGCGAACGTTTTTCACGGGCTGTGTCTAGAGCTGCTCGACCTCGAGGACCTGCGTGCCGCGGTATGTACCACACGACGGGCAGACCCGGTGCGGCAGCTTGGCATCGCCGCACTTGGGGCAGCGCACCACCGTGGGCACCGCAGCTCGATGGTGTCCGCGACGCTTCCGCTTACGTTGCTTCGAGACCCGCTTCTTAGGTACCGCCATTTCGCCTCCAACACACCCGACGTCGTCGAATCATTCGCCCGCCAGAACCCGCAACAGCGGCCCCCAGCGCTCGTCCACTTCGCGTGAACCGCACCCGCACGATTCCTCATTGCGGTTC
Organism: Longimicrobiales bacterium; assembly: GCA_035565595.1. GTDB lineage: Bacteria > Gemmatimonadota > Gemmatimonadetes > Longimicrobiales > RSA9 > DATMSC01. The sequence goes on from DATMSC010000497.1 coordinate 4,341, forward strand.
GCGCCGCAGCGCGGACACAACCCCTGGCACGCGTCGCTGCACAGCACGAAACGCGGTACGGCCAGGATCACGTGCTCCCGCACGGCCGGCCCGAGGTCCAGCTCCCACCCGCGATCGGGGAGCACGTAGACTTCGCGCCGCTCTGCCTCGGCCTCATCGATGCCGGCCTGATACGCCAGCGCGAGCGATTCCCTGATCTCTACGCCGACGTCCGCGAGGCAGCGTCTGCACTCTGTCCGGAGCTCGCCACTCACCTCGCCCAGCACGACGACGTCGCTACCGGCGAGCTGCACATCCAGCCGGACGGCCAGGCGGACCAGGCTACTGCCATCGAGCGCCCAGTCCGGGCCGCTTGCGTCGATCTCACCCTCGACCGCGAGCCGCCGCTCCCGTTCGAGTCGGTCCAGGTCCACCACCAGCATAGTCGTTAACAATCGCCGATCCATGCCGTGATGTCAACCTGGAACCGGGTGTCTTCAACCCGTGATCTCCGCTTCGGTAAAGAAGAAGGCGCGTTCCCGCGCGGCTGTCTCCGGTGCGTCCGACGCGTGGATCGCGTTCCGTTCCTTGGACTCCGCGTAGAGGGCGCGGATCGTGCCCGGCTCGGCCTCCGCCGGGTCCGT